>CAMPGP010000107.1 GCA_946885545.1 uncultured Altererythrobacter sp. | reverse complement strand
ATCGTGTAGGCGCCGTCACGGCGCACGTCGGTGAGCGGATAGAGCTGGCCGACGATCACCGAAATGTTCGCCTTGAGGAAGCCCGAGCCGACGATAATGAAGCTCAGTGCGAGCCAGAAGATGTTGATCGTCGGGTCGTTCTGCCCACCGGTCCCCTCGAACGCCATCAGGAAGTGGCCGAAGGTCAGCAGGAGCGCGCCGAAGGCAACCGCCTTGCGCTGGCCGAGATAGCGATCCGCGAGCCATCCGCCGAGCACCGGGGTGATATAGACCAGGCTGACGTAGGCGCCGTAGACGATGTTCGAGGCGCTGTCGTTGAACAGCCAGTGCTGGGTCAGGTAGAAAATCAGCAGGGCGCGCATGCCGTAGTAGGAGAAGCGCTCCCACATCTCGGCGAAGAAGAGGATGTAGAGGCCCTTGGGATGGCCGCCCACTTCGGGCTGCTTGCGGGTTACCGCCCATGCGCCGGCGATCAGAAACAGTGACAGCACTACGCTGGCGATCGCGACGATCCAGTCGCTCTCTTGCCACAAGGCGATATCTTTCATGCGAAGCTTCCCCGAAGAATTTCTGCGGCCTGACGCCGAAAGCGGGCACCCTAACGCCAGATTTTGCCATGTGAAGCTTTAGTTTCAGGCGAAACCGACGATTTTCCGCAGGGGAAGCCGATGGTCGGGAACCTTGCGCGCCGCGCTGTATTATGGCACTGAAGCACCTTAGCAACGCGCCGGTCGGATGGCGTCCGGCGCGACAGGATCATCCAGATGCCCCAGCAGAGCCGCCCCGTATATCTCAAGCTGCGCGATCAGATTGCCGCAGCGATCATCGAGGGCGTCTATGCCGAAGGCGAAATGCTCCCGTCCGTGCGCGCCTTCGCGGCCGAGCAGGGGGCCAACCCACTGACGGTGGCCAAGGCCTACCAGCAGTTCCAGACCGACGGACTGGTCGAAGTCCAGCGCGGAGTGGGAATGTACGTGGTGCCGGGCGCGGCCGAGAAGTTGCGCCGCAGCGAGCGCGAACAGTTTCTCGCGCACGAATGGCCCGAGCTCAAGGCGCGCATGGATCGCCTTGGCCTCGCGCCGGCCGATCTTCTGGAGCGTGGATGAGCGTTTCCGGCGGCGCGCCACGATTGCGCGAGCCCCGCAGTTCTGCCATTGAACTTACCTAGTGGTCGCACAGCTGGTTGCCTTCGCGGCAACCCCGGAATCAGGGCTTTTCGCGCACCCGCGAGGGAATTGCGGGGTGCGGGATGCCGGGAGGAACAAAAATGATAAGATCCGAACTGCTCCAGGCGCTATCCAAGGACAACCCCGACCTTCGCGCGGAAGAGGTCGAGCAGGTGGTCGACATCTTCTTCGAAGAGATCGCATCGCGGCTGGCCGAGGGCGGCCGCGTCGAACTGCGCGGCTTCGGCGCATTTTCCACCCGTGAACGCCAGGCCCGCACCGGGCGCAATCCGCGTACCGGCGAACCGGTGGAAGTGCCGGCCAAACGCGTGCCCTATTTCAAGCCGGGCAAGGAAATGCGAGAGCGGCTCAATTCCGATTGAAGCGGGCCGCCCGGGCGGCCCGGGAGGCGCGTGCGGGCGTGGCGGAATGGTAGACGCCGGGGACTTAAAATCCCCTGAGCTTTGCTCGTGCGGGTTCGAGTCCCGCCGCCCGTACCACCCCGCCCCTTTTTTTCCCAATCGCCCAATTCGTTAGGAACGTATTTACCCCTAGTCTCTACTAGAGGTATCGAGACGAAGGTCGTGCATTGGACGGGCTTGTTTCTCGAAAGGCCCGATAATGGAACAGAGGCGGATGGAAGCTCATCGGAGCGACACCGGTTCGGCCGAAGAACGCGCCGCCCCGCGCTTCACCCTGCTCATCCGCGCCGCCAAGCTCGTCGCGCCTCAGGGGCAGTTCGTCTGCGTCATTCGCGACGTATCGAGCACCGGGGTCAGCCTGCGAGGTTTCCATCCGTTGCCCGAGGGCGACGGGCTCATGCTCGAGCTCCAGACCGGCGAGCGCCACGCGATCGAGCGCGTCTGGGAACGCGGCGTCGAATCGGGTTATCGCTTCCTCGAAATCGTCGAGGTGTCCGAACTCCTTTCCGAAACCGGCGAGTATCCCAAGCGCCAGCTCCGGCTCGACGTCGAAGTGCCGATCTACATTCGCTCGAGCGGACAGGCGATCGAAGCCAGGCTGACCAACCTTTCGCAGCAGGGTGCGCGGATCGAATGTCCGTACCTGCTGGCGATCGAGCAACCGCTGCGGCTGATGTCGAGCGATCTGCCCGAGATTTCGGCCAAGGTCCGCTGGCGCGAGCGAAGCTGCTATGGCCTCGTGTTCGACACCACCTTCAACTTGCGAGAGATCGCTCTGCTCGGCGCGCGCCTCCAGGCGCCCGAACTGGTACCGCCGGGCGCAGCCTGACGCGCATACCGCCGGTGCGCGGTTTTACCTTGTCCTAACCATTTCCCTTCACCCCGGAACGGTCATATCTGACGGCGGGGACGATAAATGGGGCGCGCAAGGGCGAGTGAATTGACCGCGATCGGGATAAGCTTCGCGGCCACCCGGTTCCTGCGCAGGCGAATGGTGCTCCGTTCCGCTCCCGTCATGGACGTCGCCTGACATGGATGGCGACCGGCGCCTGCGGACGGCGCAAAAGCCCGGCTTGCGGATCGCGGCCGTGTGGTTCTTGATCTCCGCGATCATGGTGGTGCTCGCCTGGCCGCGGATCGCGCAAGGGCGGTTTCCCGAGTCCGACGACGTCCTGCGGCTCCTCCAGGTCCGCGACCTACTCGCCGGGCAGGGGTGGTTCGATCTCCACCAGTACCGCATCGATCCGCCGCACGGCACGCCGATGCCCTGGTCGCGCCTGGTCGATCTGCCGCTGCTGGCGGCGATCGGACTTCTCGCACCCCTGGCGGGCCAGCCCGCGGCCGAAGCGATCGCCGTGATCGTGGTACCGCTGCTTAGCTTCGGCGCGACGATGTGGGTGGTCGGGCGGCTCGCCTGGCGCCTGCTCGGGACCCGGGTCGCCGCATGCGCATGCCTTGCCTGCGGCTTCCTCCCCGCGCTGCTGTTCCAGTTCCAGCCGATGCGCATCGATCACCACGGCTGGCAGGTGTTCACGGTGGCCGTCGCGCTCTGGGCGGTATCGTGGCGCGAGGGATTGAAGGGCGGGGCGATGGCCGGGCTCGCAATGGCGGTCGGGCTGAGTATCTCGCTGGAGCTGCTCCCGTTCGCCGCCGCGTTCGCCGCGGTGCTCGCCTGGCGGTGGCTCGGCGATCGCCACCAGCGCTGGTGGCTGGTCGCGTACGTCCAGACGCTCGCGCTCGCCCTCGTCGCGCTCTATGCGGCCACGCGCGGCATTGCCGATCTGCGCCAGCATTGCGACGCGATTTCTCCCGCGCACCTCGGATTCTTCATCGTCGCGGCGCTCGGCATCGGCGCGATCGGCCTGGCCGAGCGGATCACGCGGCTGGCACTGGTCGTGCTGATCGGTCTGGCCGGTGCTGCGGGTCTGGCTTTCTTCGCGCTCTCGGCGCCGGTCTGTCTCGCGACGCCGTTTGCGGGTCTCGACTCGTCGGTGCGTGACTTCTGGTATCTCGATGACGCCGAGGGCAAGCCGCTGTGGCTGCAATCGCCCGAACGCGCGGTACCCGCGCTGGTACAGATGGTCGTCGCGCTGGGTGCGACGCTGGCACTGCGTGCGCGGTCGGCCGACTGGCTGCGGCGCTGGTGGGGCGAATACGCATTTCTGCTCGCTCTCGCGATCCTGACCGCGTTGTTCGTCTCGCGCTCGCTCGCCTTTGCTTCGGTTGTGGCGGCGATCCCGCTGGGATGGCTTACCTCCGCCTTGCTGGCGCGGCTGCGCGCGCGCGCTGCGCCGTTGGCGAAGGCGGGCGCGGTGGCGGCGATCGTGCTGCTGCTGGTACCGTCCGCCCCGGTGACGGTCGCGAGCCAGCTCGCACCCGCCGCACTGGGCGCGCCGAATGGAAAGTTCGCGCAGTCGGGATGCGACGTCCGGACCCAAGCGGGGCGGCTGGCGGTCTTGCCCCCAGGCACCGTCTTCGCGCCGCTCGATATCGGGCCGGGCATACTCCTCGAAACCGATCACGCCGTCGTCGCGACCGGGCATCACCGCGCGGCAGGCGCGATGGCCGACGTCATCAAGGGCTTCACCCTTACGCCCGACGAGGCGCGGCGCTTCGTCGCGCGTCGCGGTGCCGACTATCTGGCGCTGTGCACCGATCTCGCCGAGCCTCGGCTCTATGCTGCGCGGCATCCCGACGGGTTGGCCGCAGCGCTGCTAGCGGACCGGTCACCGGCCTGGCTGGAAAAGATCGAGATCGCGGGCGCGCCGCCCGAATTCGCCGTCTATCGCGTGCGACGCTAGGCCTCAGGCCGGGCGGAAATCCATCGCCGCGCCGTTCATGCAGTAACGCTTGCCGGTCGGCTTCGGTCCGTCGCCGAACACGTGGCCGAGGTGCCCGCCACAATCTGCGCAGAGCACCTCGGTGCGCGGATAGCCGAGCTTGAAGTCGGTATCGGTCGCAATCCCGCCCGCCAGCGGCTGCCAGAAGCTCGGCCAGCCGGTGCCGCTGTCGTACTTGGTCTTCGAGGAATAGAGGGCATTGCCGCAGCCCGCGCAGACGAACGTGCCCGCGCGCTTTTCCTTGTCGAGCGGTGAGGAATAGGGGCGTTCGGTTCCGGCTTCGCGAAGGATCCGGTATTCGCTCGCGCTCAGCCGCTTGCGCCATTCCCCATCGCTGTAGCTGACTTTCCAGTCGCGCGCCGCGGCGCGGCTGCCGCAGGCGGCGAGAGCGAGGCTGGCACCGCTCAGCGCCAGCAGACGCAGCGCGGAACGGCGGTCGGAACGTTCTTGAACCATCCGGTCTTCCTACATCGAGTGCCCCGAACGGGGGCTGAACGTCAGAAGCTCGTCACCTCGACTTCCAGCTTGCGGAACCCGTGAACGAAGTTCGCGCGCACCCGCTCGACGTCGCCCGCGACGTGCACCCGCATGCGCCGCGCATGCATTTCCTCGAGCAGCACGCGCAGTTGCAGCTCGGCAAGCCGCGCGCCGACGCAGCGGTGAATGCCGTAACCGAAGGAGAGGTGCCGCCGGGCGTTTTCGCGCTCGATGTCGAGCTTGTCGGGATTGGCGAACACTTCCTCGTCGCGGTTGGCCGAAAGGTACCAAAGGATCAGTTTGTCGCCCTTCTTCACCTGCTCGCCGAACAGCTCGGTGTCCTCGGTAGCGGTGCGGCGCATGTGCGCGAGCGGGGTCTGGTAGCGGATGCATTCCTGCACCGCGTTGGGGATCAGTTCGGGGTGCTCCTCGAACAGTTTGCGCTGGTCGGGGAACTTGTCGAACGCATGGATGATGCCGCTCATCGTGTTGCGCGTCGTGTCGTTGCCGCCCACGATCAGCAGCACCAGGTTGCCCATGAATTCCTGCGGGCTCATCTGGTTCATCGCGGGCGAGTGGATCATCATCGAGATCAGGTCCGGGCCCGGCTCGGACTGCGAGCGCTGCATCCAGAGCTGCTGGAAATACGTCGCCATCTCCTTGAGGATGTCCTGCCGCAGCTCGTCGAGCTCGCGCACCATCGCGATCTCGGTATCGCCCGCCCAGTCGGACCAGAAGGTCAGCAGCCGGCGATCCTCCCACGGAAAGCCGAACAGCATGGCGAGCATGCCCGTGGTCAGTTCGATCGAGACCGTATCGACCCAGTCGAACACCTTCCCGCGCGGCAGCGAATCGAGCAGTTCGCCGGTGCGGTGGCGGATGTCGTCCTCCATCCGCTTCATCTCGCCCGGCGTGAACGCGGGGGCGACTGTGCGCCGCTGTCCGGTGTGCTTGGGCCGGTCCATCGCGATGAACATCGGCAGTTCGAACCGTTCGCGGCCGAGTTCTTCGAGCGTCTCGTCGTCGAGCCGGTTGAGGATCGTGATCCCGCCGTGTTCCCAGCTCGAGGAGAACAGCTCGGGCAGCGATTCGACGTGCTGGATCGCCTTGTGCTGGACGACGTTCCAGTACGGCCCGACCGGGCTCTGGTCGACGTAGTGGAGCGGGCCCCGGGCGCGCATCTCGGCGAAGATCGGCTGCCAGCGGTCCTCGTAGTAGATGTCGCTGCGGCTGACGTCGAAGGGGTGGCTGTGGACCCACTTTTCCTCGGGGTGGTCGGCCAGGTGCGTACGCAACGCTTCGACCGCGATCGGCGACGTGCGATAGGTGGCGGGCGGCTCGGCGAACTGGGTGGCCATCGGGTCTCTCCTCGCCTCGGACTCTTGCCGGTCCGGGTCGCCGCCATCCTGCGCTTGCTTACCCCGATGTCAATAGTGCGTTGCGAATTGCGACCTATCGTTGCGCCGGATCGTTATCGGGTTGCGCCGTCGGCAGGTCCGGCGAAGCGCGGCGCCCGGTGCCAGAAGCGCCTCTTGCCCTGCTGCGCGGGGCCCGACTTCATCACCCGCTTGCGGAACAGCCTCGCCCCGGCGCGAACGAACACCGTGACCGCGATCGCTTGCCATAGCAGTGCCACGAGATGCGGCCAGAGCGCAGGATCCTGCGCCGCGCGCGCGACCATCGCGTAGGGCGAGCTGAGCGGGAAGACGACCGCGAACAGCTCGATCGGGGAGCCGGTGTCGGTCATCGCGAAGCTGGCGAGGAAGAATACCAGCAATTGCAGGATCGTCGCCGGCATCGACATCGTCTGCACGTCGCGCACGGTCGGTGCCATCGATCCGATCGCGAGGAAGATCGAGCCGATCAGCAGGTAGGCCATCGCGAAGTAGACGAGAAACAGTCCAGCGAACAGCGGCCAGCCGACCGCGGGAGCGGCCACGCCGTCCAGCGCGCCGGTCCACATCACGATCGCGCCCGCCACGCTGCCCCACACGGCGATGCCGACAAAGCTCACCGCGAGCATGGCGAACAGCTTCCCGAGAAAGACCGCGTCCAAGGGGATCGCGGCCGCGAGGAACTCGATGATCTTGTTGGCCTAATCCTCGACGAGGTTGGACATGACCATGCCCGCAAGGAGCATGGTGAGCAGGAACATCATCGTTACCGCAGCGGTGGCCGTGCCGGCGCGCGCGTTCCTATTTGTTACGCTGCTGCTCGCGGTTGGCTGAAGTGCGACCTCGGGATAGCTTCCCCCGGCGCCTTTTGCCGTAGCGGCAACGAGCGCGACCT
>CAMPGP010000106.1 GCA_946885545.1 uncultured Altererythrobacter sp. | reverse complement strand
TCATCGGGTCGATCTGGATCTTGCCGTCCATGTACCAGTCGACGATCTTGGGCACATCGGTGCGGCCGCGCGCGCCGCCGAACGCGGTGCCGCGCCAGTTGCGCCCGGTCACGAGCTGGAACGGGCGGGTGGCGATTTCCTTGCCCGCCTCGGCCACGCCGATCACGATCGAGGTGCCCCAGCCGCGATGGCACGCCTCGAGCGCGGTGCGCATGACTTCGGTGTTGCCGGTACAGTCGAAGGTATAGTCGGCACCGCCGTCGGTCAGTTCGACGATCCTGGCCACGGTCTCCTCGCGGCTCATGCCCTTGGTGTCGAGGAAGTGGGTCATGCCGAACTTGCGGCCCCAATCTTCGCGGTCCGGGTTGATGTCGACGCCGACGATCATGTTAGCGCCCGCGAGCCGGGCGCCCTGGATGACGTTGAGGCCGATCCCGCCGAGCCCGAACACCACGACGTTGTCACCGACCTGCACTTTCGCCGTATTGGTCACCGCGCCGACCCCGGTGGTGACCCCGCAGCCGATATAGCAGCTGGTCTTGAACGGTGCGTCCTCGCGGATCTTGGCCACGGCGATCTCGGGCAGGACGGTGAAGTTGGAGAAGGTCGAGCAACCCATGTAGTGATGGATCGTCTGCCCCTTGTAGCTGAAGCGGCTGGTCCCGTCGGGCATCAGGCCCTTGCCCTGGGTGGCGCGGATTGCGGTGCAGAGGTTGGTCTTGCCCGAGAGGCACGACTTACATTGGCGGCACTCGGGGGTGTAGAGCGGGATCACGTGGTCGCCGGGCGAGACGCTGGTCACGCCCGCGCCGACTTCGCGCACCACGCCTGCGCCTTCGTGGCCCAATACGCTCGGGAAAATCCCTTCGCTGTCGAGACCGTCGAGCGTGTAGGCGTCGGTGTGGCAGATGCCGGTCGCCATGATCTCGACCAGCACCTCGCCCGCCTTGGGGCCTTCGAGGTCCAGCTCGACGATCTCGAGCGGTTTCTTCGCCTCGAAGGCAACGGCGGCGCGGGTCTTCATCGTGTCAGCTCCTGCAAATTGGAAAGTGGATCAGCCTTCGTGGACGGTCTTGGGCACCATGCAGGCCATGACGCCTTCGCGCCCGTCCTCGCTGCCGTAGCCCGACCACTTCACCCCGCCGAACGGTGCGTCGACCGCGGAGACGCTGGCGCCGTTGATCGCCAGCATGCCCGCCTCGACCTCGGCGGCGAGGCGGCGGCGGCGTGCCGGGTCGTCGGTCCAGGCGTAGGCGGCGAGGCCGTAGGGCAGGCGGTTCGCCTCCGCGATCATCGCGTCTTCGCCGGACATCGGATTGAGCAGTGCGAGCGGGCCGAACGGCTCCTCGTTCATCACCTCGGCGTCGAGCGGGACTTCGGCGAGCACGGTAGGTTCGTGGAAGTAGCCCTGGTTGCCGATGCGCGATCCGCCGGCGAGCAGCTTGGCGCCCTTGTCCGTGGCGTCGGCGATGCGGTCGCCGAGCGAATCGAGCCCGCGCGAATTGGCCATCGGGCCCATCTGCGTGCCGTCGTCGAAACCGTTGCCGACCGCGATCTTCTTCGTGCGTTCGACGAAGCCGTCGCGGAATTTTTCGAACACCGGTTCCTCGATCAGGAAGCGGGTCGGGCTGACGCAGACCTGACCGGCGTTGCGGAACTTCGCCCCGACCATCGTATCGAGCGCCTGGTCGATGTCGCTGTCCTCGAACACGAGCACCGGGGCGTGGCCGCCCAGTTCCATCGTCGCCACCTTGAGGTCGTCGGCCGCGAGCTTGGCGAGGTGCTTGCCTACCGCGGTCGAGCCGGTGAAGGTGACCTTGCGGATGACGGGCGAGGCGAGCAGGCGGCGGCTCACATCGTCGGGCACGCCGAATACGCACTGCACCGCGTCGCCCGGCACGCCCGCGTCGAGCAGCGCCTGAACCAGCGCGAGGCCCGCGGCCGGGGTTTCCTCGCTCGGCTTGACGATCGTCGAGCAGCCCGCGGCGAGCGCGCCGCCGATCTTGCGCATGACGTTGATCGCGGGGAAATTCCACGCCGCGAACCCGGCGACCGGGCCGACGGGATGGTACTGCACCTCGACCCGCTGGCCTTCGGGGCGCACCAGCGTGCGGCCGTAGATGCGCTTGATTTCCTGCGCGTAGAATTCGAGCAGCATGGCGCAGTACATCGTCTCACCGACCGCTTCCTTGAGCGGCTTGCCCTGTTCGCGGGTCAGCACCTTGCCGATGTCGCCCGCACGCTCGCGGATCAGCCCGGCGGCCTTGGCGAGGATCGCGGCGCGCTTGTCCGCGGAGGTCTTGCGCCATTCGTGGAAGCCGCGTTGCGCCGCGTCGAGCGCGCGGTCGAGATCGGCGGCGGTGGCGTGGGGAACGGTGCCGGCCGTCTCGCCGGTGGCAGGGTCGATCACCTCGGCGCTGTCGCGGTCTCCGCCCGAAACCTTCTCGCCGCCGATGAGGAGGTGGAGGGAGGGATAGTCGGTCATGCGCAGGGCTCCTGTCTCTGGTCTGGCGGGGGGATGGCGATGCGCAGGATACGCGTCAACCTAGGCAATCGTTCATCTTGGTGCCTATAGGACGAAGGCCATGACACACTTTATCGTTCCCGCCGTTCTCGCTATGGCGACCCTCGTTTCGCCCGTGCAGGCGCAGCAGGTCGCCGCGCCCGAACTCACCGCCCAGCAGAATACCGCGCTTCGCTGTTCGGTCGCCTTCGCGCTGGTCGCGGAGGGGCAGGCGAAGGGCGATGCGAAAATGGCCGGCTACCCCGCGCTGGGCGAGCGCGGACGCGAATTCTTCGTACGCAGCTCCGCGCAACTGATGGACGAAACCGGGTTGGGCCGCGACCATGTTGCCGCGCTGCTCGCCGGGGAAATCGCGACGCTGCAGGCGGGGGGCGAACTGGCGCAGGTCATGCCGCCCTGCCTACTGCTGCTCGACGCTTCGGGGCTCTAGGCCGGTCTCTGCTCCGCTCCAGCACGAGCCTGGATCGGCGACTTGTCGGAGAAGGCGGCCAGATAGAGATTTTCGTCGCCACTCGCCCGGCGAATGAACTTCCGAGCCGTGCGGGCCAGTTTCTGCTTCGCCGAACCGGAATTGTTGGCGGTCCGCATTCCTCCGCTACCAACATCGAAGAATTCGTAGGAGGCGAACTTCCTGGAGAGGAAGGCCTGCATCGATTCGCGGTCGAAGAACTGGCAATGGCCGGGTGTTCCCAGCAACAAGCCCGAAAGACGCGGGAAGGCGTTCGAAAGGTGGACCGTGAGGTCGCCGAAGGCGGGGATCTTCACGTAGAACAGACCACCCGGGTTGAGCAGATCCACGACCCGATCGGCGAACCGCCCGGGATCGTCGAGGTGTTCGACGACGTCTATCATCGAGATTACGTCGAACTTGGTGCCGAAATCGTAAGTCAGGAAATCTTCGGCCACGGTCGTCACGCCCTTGGCCGCGCAGTGTTCGACACTCGCTCGCGAGGCGTCGATCCCATACACGTCGTAACCCGCATCTTTCGCGACCCGAAGGAAGTCCCCTGCGCCGCAGCCGACGTCGAGCAACTTTGCCGGCGGGGCGACGCGCGGCGCGATGTGCCGATCGATCAGTCGCCGCGATGCCGAGAGGAATTTCGAGTCGGGGCGATAGCCGGCGTAACTCTCGGGGTAGTTCGTTTCGAGGATCTGTTCGTAGATTATATCTTCGATCTCGCGCCAGCGATGTCCGCAGTTCTTGCAGAACGCGATGTATCCGTCAGTCTTGAGCGCGCCGCTGTTGTCGCAGGCTGGGCAGTTCAACATTGTCTCATGGTTCCGATTTCGCGCCGAACCGCGTCCTAACATCGTCGAATGGCGCAGCAAACCGCCTATTTGTTCAGTATGTGGCAAGGCGTCGGCTTGCAGTCTGTGAGGGAACGAATCGGAGAAGACCCATGCGTATTCTCGCACTTGGCGCTGCCCTTGCGGCAGTTGCCGTCCCGTCGGCAGCACTGTCTCAGGATACGGGCGATTACTACAGCGACGATTACGAAACCGGCGAATATGAAACCGGCGAATATGAAACCGGCGACTACGAATACGATGCGCCGCTTTCCTCGAGACTGTCCGATCCCGCGATGCAGGATCAATTGGCGTCGACCGTGGCGGTGCTGGGCGAGATCATGCTGGACCTGCCGCTGGCGCCGATCGTCGAGCCCATCGCCCGGGCGACCGGGAGCGGGGGCGTCGATCCCGACATGACCTTGCGCCGTATGAACCCAGGCGCGAGCGAAGCGACCGCGCGCGCGGCGCGCGAATTGCCGCGCGCGATGGACGCGATGGCATCGATGGCGGGCAGCATCGAGGCGATGCGCCCGGCTCTGCGCGACATGGCCGACCGGCTCCGCTACGGCATCGAAGAAGCTCGCGAGGGCGGATACTGATCCGCCTTGCGAGGGGGGCTGCGCAAAACCGGCGCAGCCTTCGCTTCGGCCTGTAGACGGCCCGACGCGCTTGCGGCATGAGCTAGCCGCATGTGGCGCCTCTATCAGTTTCCGCTCTGTCCCTTCAGTCGCAAGGTGCGCCTGCTCCTGAGCGAGAAGGGCGTCGGCTACGAGCTGTGGCGCGAGAATCCATGGGACGCGAGCGACGAGTTCTGGTCGCTCAACCCCGCGGGGCGCACACCGGTGCTCAGCGATCCCGAGCGCCGTATCGCGCTGGCGGACAGCCGCGCGATCTGCGAGTATTTCGAAGAGACGGTCGACAAGTCGCCGATGGTCAACGGCACCGCAGCGAACCGGGCGGAAATCCGCCGGCTGGTCGCGCTGTTCGACGAGAACTTCTTCGGCGACGTCACCATGCCGCTGCTGCACGAGCGGATGAAGAAGCGGCTCGTGCTGCGCCAGCCGCCCGACTCGCGCGTGCTGCGCGAGGCGATGAAGCTGGCGCACGGACATCTCGACTACATCGACTGGCTGGTCGACAATCGCACCTGGCTGGCGGGCGCGACGATGAGCCTCGCCGATCTTGCCGCCGCCGCGCAGATCTCGGTCGCCGACTACCTCGGCGGGATCGACTGGACCGGCCACGAGCAGACGCGCGGCTGGTATTCGGTGTTCAAGAGCCGCCCTTCGTTCCGCCCACTCCTGTCGGAGCGGATGGAAGTTATCCAGCCGCCGAAGCACTACGCCGAACTGGACGTTTGAACGCGCGGCGCCTCGCTCCCATATCCGCGAGCGAAGGAGATCCGCGATGCCCGACAAGATCCAGCTTTCCGATGCCGAGTGGCGCGAGCGGCTGACGCCCGAACAGTACCGCGTGCTGCGCGAAGGCGGGACCGAGCGCGCGTTTGCGGGGAAATACGACAAGAACAAGCAGGCGGGCGAATACCGCTGCGCCGCCTGCGGCCAGCCGCTGTTCGAAAGCGACGACAAGTACGACAGCGGATCGGGCTGGCCGAGCTTCACCGCGCCGGCCGCTGGCGATGCGGTGGAGGAGCATCGCGACACGAGCCACGGAATGGTGCGCACCGAAGTCACCTGCGCGAAGTGCGAGGGGCATCTCGGGCATGTCTTCCCCGACGGACCGGGGCTGGACGGGCTGCGCTACTGCATCAATAGTGTCGCGCTCGACTTCACGCCTGAGGAATAAACCGCCGCTACCGTTCACGCCGGGTTACAACTGCCCTATGCATCGGGCACGCGACGGGTATCGGGCCTGAGGCCTGCAGCAAGGTAAGCGAGTACAGATGGCGAAGCGGGGCAGCCGGCGGAAGGCGGCCAAGTCGACCGGCAAGCAAGAGGCGACCGGCTGGAAGCTGTGGCTGCGCCGCGCGGCGATCTGGGGCGGCGCACTGGCGCTGCTCGGCGCACTGTTCCTCGGGCTCGCGGTGGCTTTCGCTGCGCGCTCGCTGCCGAGCTATCCCGAACTCAGGGCGACGCAGAACGCGCAGACGATCGTGGTGCGCGCACGCGACGGGACCGAGATCGTCGAACTCGGGCCCAGCTACGGCCAGTGGCTCGACAGCTCCGAGATTCCGCAGGTGATGAAGGATGCGATGATCTCGGTCGAGGATCGGCGCTACTATTCGCATCCCGGCGTGGACCCTTACGGCCTCGCCCGCGCGCTGTGGGTCGCGCTGACCGGGGACCGGCGCATCTCGGCGACCTCGACGATTACCCAGCAGCTCGCGCGGAACATCTTCCTCAATTCGAACCGCTCGCTCGACCGCAAGCTGCGCGAGGCGGTGCTGGCGCTGGCGCTCGAATGGAAATTCTCGAAGGAGCAGATCCTCGAGCTCTATCTCAACAAGGTCTATTTTGGCGGCGGCGCATATGGCGTGGACAGCGCGAGCCGCAAGTTCTTCAGCCATCCGGCGACCGAGCTCTCGACTGCCGAGGCGGCGATCATCGCCGGGCTGGTCAAGGCGCCGAGCCGCTATTCGCCGACCGCCGACGTCGACGCCGCCGTGGGTCGCGCCAACGTGGTTCTGCGGCTGATGCGCGAGCAGGGGCGGATCTCGGCGAGCGAGGCGCAAGTCGATCCCTCGGCGGTGAAGCTGAAGGAAGACCGGAGCCAGAATTCGGTGCGCTACTTCACCGACTGGGCGCTGCCGCAGCTCGATCTGCTGCTGCCCGAGACGTTCGAGCCGATCGAGGTCTGGACCACGATCGACGTCGGCATGCAGCGCACGGCCGATGCCGCGATCAAGTCCAACACGCCCGACGGCGCGCAGGGCGCGTTGGTCAGCCTCGACCGCGACGGGGCCATCCTCGCGATGGTCGGCGGGACGGATTACGTGGCGAGCAACTACAACCGGGCGACCAATGCCGTGCGGCAGCCGGGGTCGGCGTGGAAGCTGTTCGTCTATCTCGCCGCGCTCGAGGCGGGGTACACCCCCGAAGACCGGGTGGTCGATGCGCCGGTGACGATCGACGGCTGGACCCCGCGCAATTCGGGCGGGACCTACGCGGGCGAAATCGACGTGCGCGCGGCCTTTGCCTATTCGAAGAACACCGTCGCGGCGCAGCTCGGCAACGAGGTGGGCTTCGGCACTGTCGCGTCGATGGCCAAGCGCTTCGGGATCACCACCCCGATCTCCACCTTCCCGGCAATGGTTCTCGGGAGTTCGGAAGTCCGGGTGATCGACATGACCCGCGCATTCGCCTCGATCTCTGCAGGCGGCACCTCGGTCGAGCCCTACGGCATCGTCAAGGTGACCACGGGCGATGGCGAAGTGCTCTACGAGCACGAGGATGCGAATTCG
>CAMPGP010000105.1 GCA_946885545.1 uncultured Altererythrobacter sp. | reverse complement strand
GGACGGCAAGGGCGGCCTGCGCGACCTGCAGACGCTCTACTGGATCGGCAAGTACATCCACAAGGTCCGCAGCGCGGCCGAACTCGTCGACGTGGGTCTGCTCACCGCGCAGGAATACCGCGGTTTCCGCCGCGCCGAAGGCTTCATGCTCGCGGTGCGCTGTCACCTGCACATGATCACCGGCCGCGCGGAGGACCGGCTGACCTTCGACCTGCAGCGCCAGGTGGCCGAGCGGATGAACTTCACCGACCGGCCGGGCAAGAGCGAGGTCGAACGCTTCATGCAGTTCTATTTCCTCCAGGCGAAGCGGGTCGGCAGCCTGACCGGCGTGTTCCTCGCGCATATCGACGAACAGTTCGCGAAAGTGCGCGCGCGCAAGGGCCTCCTAGCGGGGTTCCGCGCCCGGCCACGCATGGTGAAGGGCTATCGCGTGTTCGGCGGAAAGATCGGCGCACCGGGCGACGACTGGTTTCGGCAGGATCCGGTGCGGCTGGTCGAGCTGTTCCAGATCGCCGAAGCGGAAGGGCTCGAGATCGAGCCTGCCACGATGCGCCAAGCCGACCGCGATTCGCGCCTGATCAACGCCGGGATCCGCAACGATCCGCGCGCCAACGCGCTGTTCCTCGAGCTGCTGGCCGGACGCAACGACCCCGAAACCGTGCTGCGCTGGATGAACGAGGCGAGCGTGTTCGGCCGTTTCGTGCCCGATTTCGGCAAGGTCAACGCGCAGATGCAGTTCGACATGTACCACCACTACACGGTGGACGAGCACACGATCCGCGCGATCGGGCTGCTCAACCGGATCGAGAAGGGCGAACTGGTCGAGGACCATCCGCGCTCTACCCGTCTGGTGCACAAGATCGCCTCGCGCCGCGTGGCCTATGTCGCGGTGCTGCTGCACGACATCGCGAAGGGCCGCGGCGGCGACCACTCGGTGCTCGGCGAGCAGGTCGCGCGCGAGCTGTGCCCGCGCTTCGGGCTGAGCGACGACGAGACCGATCTCGTCGCCTGGCTCGTGCGCCAGCACCTGCTGATGAGCGCGACCGCGTTCAAGCGCGACCTCACCGACCCGAAGACGATCGAGGATTTCGTCGCCGAAGTGCAGAGCGTCGAGCGGCTGCGCCACCTGCTGATCCTCACCGCGGTCGACATCCGCGCGGTCGGGCCGGGCACGTGGAACAGCTGGAAGCGGCAGTTGCTCGGCGAGCTGTTCGACCTCGCGCAGGAGCGGCTGCGGCTCGGCCACATGCGCCACGGCCGCGAGCAGCGGGTCGCGGGCAAGAAGGACGTCGTGCGCGTGCTGCTGGGCGAGGATGCGGGGCTGGTCGACCGCTTTTCGCAGGACCTCGGCGATGCCTACTGGATCGCCGAGCCGGAGGACATCATCGCGCTCAACTTGCGCCAGTTCGCGGCCGCCCGCCGGCTCGACCACGACCTTTCGGTGCATTGCGAGGTCTATCCCTCGCGCGGGGCGACGCTGGTCAGCGTGATCGCGGCCGACCATCCGGGGCTGTTCTATCGCATAGCGGGCGGCATCCACCTGGCGGGCGCGAACATCATCGATGCCCGTATCCACACCACGCGCGCGGGCTGGGCGGTCGACAACTTTCTCGTCCAGGACCCGCTCGGCCAGCCGTTCCACGAGGACCAGCAGCTCGAACGGATCCGGACCGCGATCGGCGACGCACTGGCCAATCGGATCGAGCTCGTGCCGCGGCTCGCCAAGCGGCCGCTGCCGCGCAGCCGCGCCAAGGCCTTCGATGTCCGCCCGCGGGTGATCGTGGACAACAGCGCCTCGAACCGGTTCTCCGTGGTCGAGGTCAACGCGCGCGACCGCCCGGCGCTGCTCAACCGGCTGGCGCGGGCACTGTTCGAAAGCCAGCTGATGGTCCACTCGGCGCATGTCACCGCCTATGGCGAGCGCGCGGCGGACACGTTCTACGTCACCGATCTGCTGGGCGAGAAGCTCGAGGCGACCGATCGCATCGCCGCGCTCGAGGAAGCGTTGCTCGACGCGGCGAGCGATCGCCGCCAGGCGGAGCTCGAAGACGCCTGAATGCAACACATATCGGTCGATTTTGCCCGTTCGTGGAAAACATTGTTTCTTCCCGGGCGAGTTCACGTTAACGCAAGCGTCAACAACGAGCGCCGCGCGAAGCGGCGCCGGACCGAGGTCTTTGGTGGAGGAGAAACATAATGACTCGCAAGGTATCCGTTCGCGCGCTCGCCCTGGCCGGTGCGGGGATCGCCTGCCTGCCCCAGGTCGCGCTGGCTCAGGACACGCAAGAGCCGCAGCCCCCTGTCGAGGCTCAGGCACCCGACGAGGAATCGGGCCCGGTCATCGTGGTCACCGCGCAGGGCCGCGAGCAGTCGCTGGCCGATGTGCCGGTGGCGGTCTCGGCGGTGTCGGGCGAGCTGCTCGAGAAATCCGGCACCAACGACATCCGCGAACTCAACCAGGTCGCCCCTTCGCTCCTGGTGTCCTCGACCGGTAACGAGGCGAACGGCTCCGCCCGTATCCGCGGCATCGGCACGGTGGGCGACAACCCGGGGCTCGAAAGCTCGGTCGCGGTCTTCGTCGACGGCGTGTACCGCTCGCGCTCGGGCAACGCGCTGAGCGAGCTCGGCCCGATCGACCGGATCGAGATCCTGCGCGGCCCGCAGGGCACGCTCGGCGGGCGCAACGCCTCGGCCGGCCTGATCAGCGTCTACACCGCGCCGCCGGAATTCGAACTCTCGGGCTACGGCGCCTTCAGCTACGGCAACTTCGATTCGATCCGTGCCGAGGCGGGCATCAACGCGCCGATCGGCGAAACGATCGCGGCGCGCGTCGACGGGGTCTATTTCAAGCGCGACGGCTTCTACAATGACGTCGTCAACGACACGACGATCAACAATCGCGATCGCTATCTCCTGCGCGGTCAGCTGTTGTTCGAGCCGAGCGACACGCTCAGCTTCCGCCTGGTCGCCGACTACTCGAAGAAGGACGAGGCGTGCTGCGCCGCGACCTGGGTGCAGACCGACTTCGCGCCGCTCGCGCGAGTCAGCCCCGGGCTCGATTCGTTCGCCCGGCCGACCAACGGTGCGCCGCTCACCAGCACCAGCAACCCGATCATCCCGATCATGATTGCGCTCGGGCAGAATCCGGCCGCGCTCAACAACGGAACGTTCGATCGCGACATCTACGTCACCCCCGGCCGGTCCTACGATGGCGAGACCGAGGACTATGGCGTCTCGGGCGAGCTCAACTGGGACTTCGGCAACGCCTCGCTGACCTCGATCACCGGCTATCGCGAATATGCGAACAACCAGGGTTCGGACACCGATTACACCCAGGTCGACATCCTCTACCGCGAGCCGGGCGAGAATGCCGGAGCGCGCTCGTTCAAGACTTTCACCCAGGAACTGCGCCTGCAGGGCAGCGCCTTCAACGACCGGCTCGACTGGCTGATCGGCGGCTTCTACGCCAACGAAAAGCTGCAGGTGCGCGACAACCTGCGCTTCGGCGAACAGTACGGCACGTTCGTCGCCTGCCGCATCGCGCTTGCGATCAACCCGGCTTTGGCCAATCCGTCGGCGCAGAACTGCCTCGGTCCCAACGTCGCGGCACTCGACGGCACGCTCACCGGCACCCCGGCATTCGGCGCGGCGACGCCCGCGATCCTCGCCGCGATCAACAACCTCGGCAGCATTTCCGACGCTGGCGGTACGGGTGACGTCTACAATCAGCAGAGCGAGAACTTCGCGCTCTTCACGCACAACATCTTCCACGTCACCGACACCGTCGATCTGACCCTCGGCCTGCGTTACACCAACGAGACCAAGGACTTCGACGCCACATTCGGCAACGACAACACCGTCTGCCCGACCAACCGGGGGCTGCTCGGGGGGCTGCTCGGGGTGCCTTCGCTGGCGGGCCTGGCGGGCGGCCTGATCGCCCTCTCGTGCCAGGGCAACTCGACGTCCGAGCTCGATGGCGTCTCGCTCGACGACACGCGCGACGAGGACGAGTTCACCGGCACGGCGGTGCTGAGCTGGAAGCCGACCGACGACCTCCTGCTCTACGGCTCGTATTCGCGCGGCTACAAGGCGGGCGGCTTCAACCTCGACCGGTCGGCGCTGGCCAACCCGATTTTCTTCAACGCTGCCAACATCAACGTCGGCAACCTGCAGTTCGACGAGGAAACGGTCGACGCGTTCGAGATCGGCGCGAAGTATTCGACCCGACAGTTCGGCGTCAGCGTGGCCGCGTTCCGGCAGGAATTCTCGAACTTCCAGCTCAACACGTTCAACGGCTCGGTCTTCCTGGTTCAGAACGTCAACGCCTGCTCCGACGATCTCGGCGGAGGGGACCAGGATGCGAGTGCCGCCACCGGCGGGTGTTCTGCGGACAACGTGGTGCCCGGCGTGATCGCGCAGGGTATCGAGCTCGAGGCAACGCTCAACCCGATCCGCGACCTCGGCTTCACCTTCGGCGTGACCTATTCGGACACGAGCTACGAGAACGACCTGATCGGCAACGATTCTGGCGCGCCGCTCGATCCGGCGTTGCGCCTGCTGCCGGGCGACAACCTGTCGAACGCGCCCGAATGGGTCGCCACCTCGTCGGTCTCGTGGACCCCCGAGCTGACGCCGGGGGGATTGCGCGGGCTGGTGTTCTTCAATGCCCGTTTGGCGGACGACTACAACACGGGCTCGGACCTGCTCTACGGCAAGGAGCAGGACAGCTTCTTCATCGTCAACGGCCGGGTCGGCGTGACCAACATCGCGGGCCGCTTCGCGGTCGAGGGCTGGGTCCAGAACCTGTTCGACAAGGACTACACCCAGGTCGCGTTCAACACTCCGTTCGTGGCGCCGCAGCAGACCTTCTCGGCGTTCCTCGCAGAGCCGCGGACCTACGGCATCACGGTGCGCGGCGAGTTCTGATACGCCGCGACAGCGCGAATGAATTAAGGGGCGCTCTCGGGCGCCCCTTTCTTATGCGCGTTCCCCGAACAGCGCCGTCCCCACGCGCACGTGGGTCGCGCCGAGCATGATCGCCGTCTCGTAGTCACCGCTCATGCCCATGCTCAGGCCCTCCAGCCCGTGATCGCGCGCCAGCTTGTCGAGCAGCGCGAAGAACGGCGCGGGCTCGATGTCGAGCGGGGGGATGCACATCAGCCCGGCGATGGGAATGCCGGCATCGCGCGCCTGGGCGAGCAGCGCCGGCAGTTCGCCGACGGGGCAGCCACCCTTCTGCGCTTCCTCGCCCACGTCGACCTGCACGAAGCACGGCACGCGCTTGTCCGCCTTGTCCATCGCCTTGCCCAGCGCAGCCACGAGGCTCGGCCGATCGAGTGAATGAATGCAGTCGAACATGGCCACCGCGTCGTCCGCCTTGTTCGACTGGAGCCGCCCGACCAGATGCAACTGCACTGCCGGATGCGCCTCGCGCAAGGCAGGCCACTTCTCCTGCGCCTCCTGCACGCGGTTCTCGCCGAACACGCGGTGCCCTTCGAGCAACAGCGGCTCGATCGCGGAGGCGGGCTGCATCTTGCTCACCGCGACGAGCGTGACTTCGCCCGGATTGCGGCGCGCGACCTTGCACGTCCTGGCGATGGAGGCGCGGACTTTCTCGAGCGGGGTGTCTGGGTTTTCCATAACGACGCGCTATAGCGCCCGCGTGATCCAAGGCCAGTCTCTCCCCAAGCTGTGGCTGATGTCCGACGCGCGCAACGATGCCTCGCTCGACCGCGCGCTGCGGGCGCTGCCGCGCGGTTCGGCCTTCGTCTTCCGCCACTACCACCTTACCGCCGAGGCGCGCCGCGACCGGTTCGCGGAACTCACGGCGATCGCGCGCGAGTGCGGGCACCGCGTCGTCCTCTCGGGGAGCGCGGGCGAGGCGCGCGCCTGGGGTGCCGATGGGCTCTACGGTCCCGCGCGCAGGATCGGCCCGGGCAACGGTCGCCTGCGGATCGCCACCGCGCACGACGCGCGCGAGATCGAGGCGGCGAACGCGATCCGGGCCGACGCGGTCGCGCTCTCGCCGGTCTTCGCAACGCGCACCCATCCCGACGCCGCGACGCTCGGCCCGCTGCGGTTCCGCGCGCTCGCCGCGCTGGCGCGCATGCCGGTGATCGCGCTCGGCGGGATGACCGCGGAGCGCGCCGCCGAACTCGACTGGCCCCGCTGGGCCGCGATCGACGGTCTCGCCCGGGACAACGGACCAACGCAGGATTCTTGACGCGGGAGTCCCGCCGGGCGCATGGTGGCGCGACACGGGAAGCAGGGGAAGATGATGGCCACCCGGGCAGTCGGGAAATCGCCCGCGACAGACTGGCGCGCCGCCTTGCGGCGCTCGATGCGGCGTGCCGCGCAGATGGCGGGCGCGCTGGTGCTGTTCGCGGCCACGGTATTCCTCACCCTCGCGCTGGTCAGCTACACCCAGACCGACCCGAGTCCCTCGACCGCGGCGGCCGGCAACGACATCGGCAACTGGATGGGTGCGAGCGGCGCCTGGGCGGCGGAGCGCGCGCTGTTCCTGTTCGGCCTCACCGCCGCGCTGCTGCTGCCGCTGCTCTACGTCTGCGCGCGCAAGCTGTGGCGCGACGTGGAGGAGGAAGATCGCGACACCGATACGCATTGGCTGCGCCCGGTGGCAATGCTGCTGGTTTCCATGGCGCTGATCTCGACCGTGCTCGCGCTCGCGTTCGAGGGGCCGGGCGGATCGCTGCCCGCGTCGATGGGCGGGATCACCGGCCTGCTCGGTGCCGCGGCGGTGGAGGCGGTCGCCGCGCGCCTGCCCGAAGGGGTCCAGGGGTGGGCGATCCTCGGCCTCGCGCTTGCCGCGCTCGCGGGCGGCGTCGCGCTGCTGACGCGGGTGTTCGCGCTCGACTGGCGCGCCCTGCTGACGCTGCCGATGTTCCTCAAGCGCGCGCCCAGCTTGCCGCAGCGCGACATTCCCTTCCTCCCCCGGCAGCGCCGCCGCGCCGCGCCCGCTCCGGCGGAAGCGGAGGACGACGAGACGCCTGCCACGCCGCGCCGGGCGCCCGAGATCGCCGAACGGAGCGCCCCGCCGAAGCGCGCGAACCTCGCCAAGGACAAGCAGCGCGACATGTTCGCGGCCTTCGAACTGCCGAGCCTCGACATCCTCGAGGAGCCGTCGGCCGACAAGGGCCCCAAACTCGACAAGCTCGCGCTCGAGCGCAACGCGCGCCTGCTCGAGACGGTGCTCGACGATTTCAACGTCAAGGGCGAGATCACCGCGGTCCGCACCGGCCCCG
>CAMPGP010000104.1 GCA_946885545.1 uncultured Altererythrobacter sp. | reverse complement strand
GCACCGGCAAGACCGTGCTGCTGCAGAACATCGCCAAGGCGATCACCGACAACCATCCCGAAGTGTTCCTCCTCGTGCTGCTGGTCGACGAACGGCCCGAGGAAGTCACCGACATGCAGCGCAGCGTGAAGGGCGAGGTCATCTCCTCCACCTTCGACGAGCCCGCGACACGCCACGTGCAGGTCGCCGAAATGGTGATCGAGAAGGCCAAGCGGCTGGTCGAACACAAGAAGGACGTGGTGATCCTGCTCGACAGCATCACCCGTCTCGGCCGCGCCTACAACACCGTGGTGCCGAGCAGCGGCAAGGTGCTGACCGGCGGCGTCGACGCGAACGCGCTGCAAAGGCCGAAGCGTTTCTTCGGCGCGGCGCGCAACATCGAGGAAGGCGGCTCGCTCTCGATCATCGCTACCGCGCTGATCGACACCGGCAGCCGCATGGACGAAGTCATCTTCGAAGAGTTCAAGGGCACCGGCAACAGCGAGATCGTGCTCGACCGCAAGGTCGCCGACAAGCGTATCTTCCCGGCGCTCGACGTGGGCAAGAGCGGCACCCGCAAGGAAGAGCTGCTGGTCGAGAAGGACAAGCTCTCCAAGATGTGGGTCCTGCGCCGTATCCTCATGCAGATGGGCACGATCGACGCGATGGAATTCCTCCTCGACAAGATGAAGGATTCCAAGACCAACGAAGACTTCTTCGCGACGATGAACCAGTAAGGTCGGGAAGTCCGGGGGTGTCCCGTTCGGCGATCACCGGCGGCCCCGGATCGGGCAAATCCACTTTGCTGGAGGAACTCTCGCGACGCGGGATTGCGACAGGATCCGAAGTCGCGCGTGAAATCCTTCGACGACCGAGCGGGATGGAATTGCGTTCCGACGATCCGGCAGGTTTCGCCAGGGAAATGTTCGGGGCCGAACTCGCCGCTTTTCGCGCCGCTGAAGGTTGTGCTTCGCCGATAGTTTTCGATCGAGGATTTCCCGACATCGTCGGTTTCCTCCGGCTCGAGGATGTGCTTGTTCCATCCGACATCGAGCAGGCCTGCCGCGAATTACGCTACGATGGTCCCATATTTCGCGCTCCGCCGTGGGAAGCGATCTACCACCCCGATGCCGAGCGTATCCAGGACTGGGAAGGCGCGATGGTAAGCGATGAAGCGGTTATCGCCGCGTAGCGAGATTATGGATATGCGCCGATAGACCTGCCGCGCGCGCCGGTAGCTGATCGAGCCGACTTCGTTGCTGCACACCTGGCGTAGGTATCAGGCTAACTTGCGGGAAAACTGACGAAATGGTTGCTCCGGCATTTACCACCCGTGAGCAATTCGCCGTTAGGCGGGGCAGCCAAGGAGACCCCAATGGAACAGCTCGTCTACTCCAGCATTGCCGCGTCCGATCTCGATTCCTCGGAAGTATTCCGCATCATCGAGGTGTCCGCCCGCAACAATCCGTCGCGTGACATTACCGGCTTCCTGGTCTTTTCGCAGGACCGCTTTCTGCAGCTGATCGAAGGCCCGCCGGCAAAACTCGACGAGCTCCTCCGCGTGCTGCGGTGCGATCCTCGGCACCGCGATCTCTTGGTGCTCGCGCGTGGTCCGATCGCCGCTCGCTGTTTCCCCGACTGGCGGATGAAGCGCATCGATCCGAGCGAGACCGGCGCCGACGAGGTCTTCCGGATCCTTCGCACGGCGCGCGTCTCCGGCGCGGTTGCCGGACAGGTCTCGAATTTCCTCGAGACCCGGCGCGCGGCAGCCTGAGATCGGCGACGCCCCCGCGTTTGGAACACGGGCGGCACTGGTCTAGGCTCGAACCCCCGAGTCGTTTCCAGGGAGTCGCCGATGATCCGCCTGTCCCTCGCGCTTTTGCTCACCGCAGCCGGGTTCGCTTCGGCGCCGACGCTATCCGCACAGGATCCGGTATCCACGGAACCTGTCGTCGAATCCTCGCGGTTCGAGACCCGTATCTTCCAATTGCCCGAGGGTTCGCGGCCGCACGATGCCGCGCCGGGGCCGGAAGGAAAGATATGGTACACTGCGCAGCGCCAGGGCGCGCTGGGCGTGATCGATATAGCGACGGGCGAGGTGACCCAGATCCCGCTCGGTGAAGGCTCCGCACCGCACGGCGTGGTGCAGGGACCCGACGGAAAGGCCTGGATCACCGACGGCGGCCAGAACGCGATCGTCCGCTACGATCCCGTTTCTGGCACGATCGACGTGTGGAAACTGCCCGAAGAGACGGGCTACACCAACCTCAACACCGGCGCCTTCGATGGCGACGGGGTGCACTGGTTCACCGGCCAGAACGGCATCTACGGCAAGGTCGACGCCGACACGGGAAAAGTGACCGTCTACGACGACCCCGAAGGCCGCGGCCCCTACGGCATCGACGCCACGCCGGACGGAGAGGTCTACTATTCCTCGCTCGCGGGCAGCCATCTGGGCAGGATCGACCGTGCGACCGGTGAAGTGACGATGATCGATCCGCCGGACGAAGGCGCAGGCCTGCGCCGTGTATGGTCCGACTCCAAGGGCAAGCTGTGGGTCAGTGGGTGGAACAGCGGCAAGCTCTACCGATACGACCCGACCGACAGCGCGTGGGAGAGCTGGCCGCTCCCCGGCGAGGGTCCCAAGACCTACGCCGTCTACGTTGACGAGCGCGACTGGGTCTGGGTGACCGATTTCACCAGCAACGCGACACTGGTGTTCGATCCGGAAACCGAAGAGTTCGAGGCAATTCCCGGCAGCGGACCCTCGGCCAACGTGCGCCAGATCCTGGGCCGGGGGAACGAGGTCTACCTGCCCGAATCGGGCACCGACCGCCTGATGCTGGTGACGGTCGCCGAGTGACGGCGCTGCGCGTGCTCCCGTTGCTCGCGGTGTCGCTTGCATCCGCGTGCAGCGTGGCGGCGCTCTCCAGGGGCGACCCAGCCGGAGGCGGGCTTTCGACGGGCGAACGCGCGTACCAGAAATGCTATGCGTGCCACGCGCTGACGGAAGGCGACGATGGCGCCGACGGACCGCACCTTGCGGGAATCGTCGGACGGCCCGTCGCCGGGCTCGACGGTTACGACTACTCGTTCGCGCTCGAGCGCTACGCCGCGAGCAACCCGCGCTGGACGCGCGAACGGCTCGATGCCTTCCTTGCCGATCCGCAGCGCGAGGTGCCCGACAACGCCATGGGTTTCTTCGGCATCGCGGACCCTGCGGAGCGGGCGGCGCTGATCGAATATCTTGTGCGCGAGTCGAAGCGGTAGGTCACCCGCCCCCCGCGCCGCGTTCGAGCCGCGCAGCCATCAGTTCCCATACCTTGTTCACGGCTTTCAGCGGACGGATCATGACCTTGAAATCGACGATCCTTCCGCTCTCGTCGAAGCGTATCAGGTCGATTCCGTTTACGTGCACCCCGTCGAGCTCGGTCTCGAATTCGAGCAGCACGTTCGGCGCGTCGACGAGCTCGCGAACATAGCGGAAGCTATCTCCGCCCAAGACTTCACCGGCTGCCGAGAGGTAGGCGACGACCTTTTCCTTGCCTGCCTGCGGAGTGTGGACGACGGGCGAGTGGAATACCGCATCGTCGGCGATTATTCCGGCGAGATCCTCCGGGTGGCTGCCGCCCTCGATCGTGCGGTGCCAGGCGGCCAGGGCTTCGCTGATGGTCACAGCGCCTTCGCGAAGGTCTCGGCGCGGGCGAGGCGCCAGTCGCGCGCATATTGCGTTCCGTCCGGGTCAGCCAGCAATTCGCCCGGCTCGAGGAAGTTGTAGATCCTGTCGATGCTGTCCGAATGCGCCGCGTTCTGGCGTTCGGAGATGTTGCACGGTTCGATCTGCCAAGGATTGTCGAGGCCCATGGCGACGACCATTTCGCGCAGGGCATGGAGCGTGTGCCGCTGAAAGCGCACGACGCGTTCGGCCTTGTCCATCACTACCAGTCCGCGCTGGCGTGTGGCATCCTGGGTCGCGATGCCGGTGGGACAGGTATCCTCGTGGCAGCGCATCGACTGGACGCAGCCGAGCGCGAACATGAAGGCGCGCCCGGCGTTGCACCAGTCCGCCCCGAGCCCGAAATTCATCGCCATCCCCGCGCCCGAATGGACCTTGCCTGCCGCAGCCAGCCTGATTTCGTCCTTCAAGCCGCAGCCGACCAGCGCGTTGCGCACCAGGATCAGCCCTTCGCGCAGCGGCATCCCGACGCGGTTCGACAGTTCGACCGGCGCCGCGCCGGTGCCTCCCTCGGCGCCGTCCACCACGATGTAGTCGAGCCGTATGCCGGTTTCGCGCATCGCCTTCGCCAGGGCGAAGACCTCGTGCGGTTTGCCGACGCAGAGCTTTGCGCCCACCGGTTTGCCGCCCGACAGATCGCGCAGTTGCGCCGCCCACTCGAGCAGCTCGATCGGGGTCGAGAATGTCGAATGCGCGGCGGGAGAAATGCAGTCGATGCCCTGCGGCACCCCGCGAGCGGCGGCGATCTCCGCACTCACCTTGGCTGCTGGCAACATGCCGCCGTGGCCCGGCTTGGCACCCTGGCTCAGCTTGATCTCGACCATCTTCACCTGGTCGATCTGCGCGGTCGCGGCGAAACGATCCGGATCGAACCGGCCGTCGCCGTCCCGGCAGCCGAAATAGCCGCTGCCTATTTCCCACACGAGATCGCCCCCGTGCTCGCGGTGGTAGCGCGAGAGGCCGCCTTCGCCGGTATCGTGGTAGAATCCGCCGGCCTTGGCACCCTTGTTGAGCGCAAGGATCGCCCTGGCCGACAGCGAGCCGAAGCTCATCGCCGAGATGTTGAGCAACGATGCTGAGTAGGGTCGGGCGCATTGCGGCCCTCCGACGTCGACCCGCCAATCCGCCGGAGCGGCCTCGTTCGGCACGATCGAATGCGCAAGCCACTCGTATTCGTCCGAGTAGACGTCGAGCTCGGTGCCGAAGGGGTGCGAGTCGAGCTCGCCTTTGGCGCGGGCGTAAACCAGCGATCGTTCGTCGTGGTTGAACGGACGGCCCTCGAGATCGCCCTCGACCACGTAGGCGCGCGCGTAGGGGCGAAGGTCCTCCATCAACCATCGCACGCGTGCGAGCAGGGGATAGTTGCGCCGCAGCGTATGGCGGCGCTGGAAGAAGTCCCACAGAGCGACGAGCAGGAGCGGCAGGGTGATCGCGAGGCCCCAGCGCAAGGGGGACAAGAGCGCGAACAAAGCGCTCAGTGCGAGCAGAGTTGCAGGTACAACGAAGCGCGTGGCCAAGTTGCCGGAAATGCGCCAGGTCGCGCGGTTTATCATCCTAGCCGAGGTGATCGGCGAAGAATGCCGTGGTGCGCTCGTCGGCTTTCGTCGCGCCAGCTTCGTCGCGCCGTTTGCCGAATTCGGTGGCAAAGCCGTGATCGAGCCCGGGATAGTCGTGCAGCGTGACCTTGGGGTGATCGTCGAGCCCCTCGTGCATCGCCGCCTGCGTCGCCTTGTCGACGAATCCGTCGTCCCCCGCGATGTGGAGCATCAGCGGATGCGCGATGGCGTGCTTCTCGCGCAGCAGACCGTCGATGCCCACCGCATAGTAACCGACCGAGGCGTCGATGTCGGTGCGTGCGGCCGTCATGTAGGCGAGGCGCCCGCCGAGGCAGTAGCCGCCGCAGCCGACCTTCGCGACGCCTTCGCTGCGGCGGATCCAGTGGATCGTCGCTTCGATATCGCGAATGCCCTGGTCCTGGTCGAACTTCCCCATCAGATCGAGCGCGCGCTTGAATTCTGGCTCGACGTCGGGATCGAGCTCTATCCCCGGCTCGAGCCGCCAGAACAGGTCGGGCGCAACGGCGAGATAACCGTCCTCGGCCAATCGGTCGCACTTGCGGCGGATGCCGGCGTTCACTCCGAAGATTTCCTGGATCACCACGATTGCCGCGCGCGGGGTCCCCTCGGGCCGGGCGACGTAAGCGCTGAAGCTGTCATTGCCCGAGAGTGTCTCGATCGTCGCGGTCTCGCTCATCTTCGAATGTCCCTTTCCCTGCGGTATGCCCGGGCTTAACGCTTGCGTGCGGGCAATGCCAAACCCAGTTTGTCTCCCGACCCCAACGGAGGAAACGCGATGAAGGTCCATATCGAGATCGATTGCACGCCCGAAGAGGCCCGGACCTTCATGGGCCTGCCCGACGTGGGCAAGGCCAACGACGTCTACGTCGACATGATGAGCAAGGCGATGAAGGGGGTCAGCAACCCCGACCAGCTGCAGGATTATGCGCGCCAGCTCGCGCCGGTGGGGCAGATGGGCTTGAAGATGTTCCAGAGCTTCGTCGAGGGTGCCTCCTCGCGCGCGAACGAGAAGAAGCCGAAGGGCGACGACGACACCAAGGCCTGACATCTTGGCTGCAGAGACGATCTTCGCGCTTTCGAGCGGCGCGCCGCCTGCGGGTATCGCAGTCGTGCGGGTGAGCGGACCGGCGGCGGGCGAGGCCTTGTGCGCTCTTGCCGGCGGCTTGCCCGAGGCGCGAAAGGCGACAGCGCGGACCTTGCGCAGTGCGGATGGCGCGGAGCTCGACCGTGCGCTGGTGCTGTGGCTGCCGGGGCCGGGAACGGCGACCGGCGAGGATGTCGCCGAACTGCACCTGCATGGCGGGCGGGCGGTGGTCGCCGCGGTCGAGCGAGCGCTGGGCGAGCTACCCGGGCTACGCCGGGCCACGCCGGGCGAGTTCACGCGTCGCGCCTTCGCGAACGGGCGTATCGACCTCGCCGAGGCCGAGGGTTTGGCGGAATTGCTCGAATCCGAAACCGAGCTGCAGCGCCGCTCTGCGATGGCGCTCGCGGGCGGGGTGCTGTCGCGGCAGGCCGAGGCTTGGCGCGATGCGGTGCTCGCACTCTCGGCCGAGGTCGAAGGCGTGCTCGATTTCTCCGACGAGGAAGACTCCGCCGAATTGCCGGCCTCGTTTTCCGAACGGACCGGAGCGCTGGCGCGTGAGCTTCAGGCGTGGCTTGAACGCCCACGAGCAACGATCTTGCGGGAAGGGTACCGGATTGTGCTCGCCGGGCCGCCAAATGTAGGGAAATCAACCCTTTTCAACGCGTTGCTGGAGAATGAGGCAGCAATTACATCACCCATCGCAGGCACTACGCGCGACGTGCTTGAGCGCTCGGTGGCAATAGCGGGCATTCCCTTTACCATCGTCGATACGGCGGGATTGCGCCAGAACGGGGATGCGGATGAGATCGAAGCGATCGGCATTGCGCGTGCACAAGCGCAGGTGGCGCGAGCCGACTGCGTGCTGTGGCTCGGACCGGAGGGGGCGGGTCCGGCGGGGGCGC
>CAMPGP010000103.1 GCA_946885545.1 uncultured Altererythrobacter sp. | reverse complement strand
GAGCCGGACGTGCCGGGCAGGTCTCCGAAACCGGGATCACCGTGCCATCGTAGCAGGTCTGAGTCGCTTCCGGCGCACCGCCGAAGTTGAACGTCAGGGTGCCGAGGATCGAGTGCGAACGGAAGCGCGCATCGAGATCGCGCCCGGCGGTGTCTACGATGCCGACATCGTCAGCATTGAAGAAACGATAGCGAAGACCGGCGTCGATGCTGTCCGTCAGCGGGGCGCGAACGCCTGCCAAGACCTGCCATGCGAAGCCGCTGTCCGAATCGTCGAACGCACCGGGGCCCGAAGCATCGATCGTGCCTTCGAGATCCGTACGCGCCACACCGGCACCGCCGCCGACGAAGCCCTGCAGGCCGTCGTCTTCGCCGAAATCGGCCAGAGCGTTGACCATGAAGCTCAGAACGTTGACTTCACCGTCAGCAGCGAACTGCTGGCCAGTCGCGAACGGAGCGCCAGGCCCATTGCCGACCAGGCCGGTCGTGCCTGCCTGAAGCGTGTTAAGATCGGCCGCGCGATAGCTCGCATCCGCTTCGAGGCGGAGCCAGCCAAAGTCGTAACCAACAACGCCGCCAAAGTCGTAGCCGGCGTCGAAGTCGGCAGAAGCGGTATCGACCGAATCGCCATTGGCGTCGAGGATGTCGAAGTCCATGTCTTCGACGATCATCGGGCCACCCTGGCCTTCGATGTACCACTGGCCGTCACGGGCCAGGGCTGGCGACGCAAGGGCCGTTGAGGCCATCGCCATTCCTATGACGAGTTTCCGCATTATGTAATTCCCCTTTTTAGCGAAATAGAGCCACCGAGTAGCCCGTTTTCTAACTTTTCCCCAAGAGGGAGGCAAGCGGCCAATATCCCGAAACTGTTGCACGAATGCCTCGGTTCGGGTTTCTCAGGCCGAAATCTTGAGTGAACTGACCCTCCTGTGCCACCCCAACGCGCATCGCCGTAGCCGGTTCCTACTGCTGGGCAGGAAAAATCCCTGCGGCCTGAAGCCTTTCGATCAGGTTACCGATCGCGGCCCGCGCTTCAGCATCGGGCGCAGTGCCGCCAATCGGCTCCGCGGGGGACTGGACCCTGACCCAGTCCTGGTCGAAATGGATGAACTGCCGCGTTGCGTCGTCGTAGACGCGCAGACCCTGCCGAGGTGCGACGAAGACCCAGGTCCCCGCCTGGCGACCGGCAAGCATTCCCTCGCGTCCGGCCCAGGCACCTTCGGGATTGGCGGCGACGAGCCAGGTCTCGCCGTCGGCGGGATCCTCCGGGGGCGTGGCCGATACGCCGGCGACGGCACAGTGCAGGACGACGTCGAGCCGGGCATTCGCCTCGTTGACGATGAATTCCTTCTGCGCCTGCGCGGCGAACAGGTGGGGTAGCGCGAAGCGCGGCGTCGCGGAGGTGGGCATAGTCGGTTCGGGCATCGTCGGGCTCCATTCGATGTGGCGAGGGTGCGGTCGGTAGCGGTCAGGAAAGTTCGAAAAGATGCAGCGGATCGGATGCCGCGAAAGTGCCGATCTGGCGCACCCACACCGCCGCGCCGGGGTGGGCGGCTGCCAGTGCATCGCGCGTGGCCGAATCGATGACGAGTTCGCTTTCCGGCACCTCCCAGGTCGCGAGCGGGGCGGTCACGGGGCCGATGCCCACCCGGTAGCGTTCCTCGTGCTCGGCCAGCGGCGTCTCGACTTCGCTTCGCCAGCCCCATGCGCCACGCGCACGTCGGATCCATCGAAGCTCGATTCCTCCATCGGGTTTTTCGCGGGCGCGGGGATGAACGGGGGAGAGCGGACGCAGACTTGCGCCCCGAGCTTCGATCTCGGCCGTCGCGGGCGTTGCATCGCCTCGGCCCATCGCGACGATCGTCAGCGGAGCCATGCCGCCCGCTCGATCGATCCGCACGACGGAGAGATTCTCGTCGAGGAGCGTGGCCGGCGTTCCGGCCCCATGGCCCTCGCTCGCGGCATTCTCGGTGGCACCGCGCCCACGCAGCAAACCTGCGAGTCGCCAGATGCACGGTCCGATGCGCAAGGCGTCGGCGAACTGCACGATCTCGCTTCCGAGGAGCAGGCGGTTCGCGCCGCCCGCGATTCCGTGCAGGTCGGTCGGGGCGAAGCCGAGGTCGTCGGCCTCGAGCTCGATCACCGCGTATGCATCGCCTTCGAACAGCAAGGCAGGCGAGCCGGCGAGAGGTTCGATCAACCGGCCTTGCACGCAGCGCCGTGACCCGGTGGTTCCGACCGGCTGGAGCACACCCTCGTAGTCGGCGTAGAGCGCGGCTCCGCGCCATGATGGCGCAGCGGCACTCGCCGCGACGAACACTCCGGGCGAGCTTCCATCCCCGGCACCATCCCACGGAAGCTCGAACGCGCGCAGCAAAGTCGGAACGGGCAGGAGGTCGAGCGGCAATCCCGGCGCGCCCGCATCGCCGGGCGGCGCGAAGGGGCCTCCGGGCGTCCAGCGCTCGAGCTCGAGTTCGATCGCGCGCTCCCGCCATTCCCATCCCGTGACCCGCCAGAGCCCGCGGCGCCCGGGCACCCGTACCAGACGTCCGGGCCGCAGTGCCGGATCGAGTTCGGCGATGCGCCACTGCAGTCGCTCGTCCAGATTGCGCACGCGCCGATGGGTCGCATCGATCAGTGCGCGCGCCGTGCTGGGGGAAAGCGCGCCCGGAAACTCCAGTGTGCTCGTTCCCGCCTCTATCGGCCGGCCGGCGCCACGCTGAAGGCCAGGCTGGAAGTCGCGTGCGACATCGTAATAGCGCAGCGCGTCCGGCGTGGCGCCCGCTGCATCCGTGCGCTCGAAGGAGTAGCCTGTCGCGGCCCCGAAATCGCCGTCGTTCCATCCCGTTACGGGTTCGGGAAGGTGCACCGCCTGCGCGGCGGCAGCTTCCGGCACGGTGAGGCTCAACTGCCGCCCGCTCGCATTGCAGCTGAGCGGGAAAAGGACCGCGATCGATTGGAGCGCTTCTCGAAAGTCGCCGCCATCGTAGGAAAATCCCGCGAGGCCGGGCAAGGCCACGGCACTATCGATCTCCGCGGCCAGCGGGGCGGCCAGATCGGCGAGGGCGATCGCACCGTCGTCGGCAAAGATTTCGAAGGAAAGCGCGGGAATGCGGTTGCCGAACTCGGCGAGGTCGAGATTCTCGAATACCGCATAGGCGCAGCCGCGGAAGGCCGGGCACGCCGTGCCCTCCGCGGCGGCAATCAGCGGATCGGGTTTCTGATCGCCGCGTCCGGTGTGGACCCGCATTTCACCCGCGACCTTAAGGTCGCCCGCCGATCCGCGCAGCAGGTTTCCGTCCGCCCAGATACGACCGACGCGTTCGATCGGTCGGCTCGACAGCGCCACCGCAAACGAGCTGGAATAACTGTAGGTCGTGGTTTTCGGCCTGCCTTTGCCGCCTCCTTCGCTCTCCCGGTTCTCCTGCAGGTCGGTGGCCCAGATCACGCTGCCCGCTGCACGCATGCGGCCGTGATGCCGGGCAATCGGCTGGCCGTAGCTCGAGGTGGTGATCGCCAGTTCCTTCAGGCGGGGGCCTTCGCGCGATCCGCCGCCGATGATCGAACCGTCGATCCCCCGGCCGATCAGCGCACCGACCGATCCACCCACCGGACCGCCGATTAGGGTGCCGAGCGCACCGAGGACCAGGGTTGCCATAGTTTCAGCCTTTCTCGATCGGGCGCCAGTGCCGCAGCACCGGCCAGGGTGGAGTTCCGGGGACGAGGACCACGCAGCGCAGGCCCGCATCGGCGTGCACGAACCCACCGTTGTCGGCCGACACCAGCAGATGGACTTGCGCCGGGCCCGTTCGCACCATCACGATATCGCCCGGGCGGCGCGGCAGGGTGCACGGCTCCAGCTCCGATTCCGCAGCCAGCCGATCGGCCTCGCGGTCGTCGCTGTTGCGCAAGCCGTAACGTGGCGGATCGTGGACGCCGAGGCCCGCACGCCGGAGCGCGACCGCAACCAGTCCGACGCAGTCGAGCCCCCATGCCGGATCGCGCCCGCGCAGCCGGAACGGTACGCCGACCAGCGCTTGCGCCGCATGGGCGACGGCGGCCCCGCGGTGCGATTTCATCGTCCTGCCGGATAGCGCGCGAGCAGGTCGTTGCCCGGCAGGAACGGCTCGCCCTGGAAGTTGGCGGCGTTGCCGAAGCGTGACGCGCATGTCGCCAGCAGCTTGTCGCACCCCTCGCGCAGTATTGCACGCATGCCCGGCTGGATCCGCTTGTCGAGCGCTGCGTCGAGGACCAGGCGATCGCCGTCGGCCCCGGACACATGCATGCTCTGGCCGACCTGCGGGCCGTCGATCCAGCGCACGCGGCCGCCCACGGATGCAGCCGGAACTATCCCCGTGAAAGCCACCGCGTCCGCATCGTGGTCGACCTCCGCCACCGCCGCCTCCGTCTCGAAATCCGCCGCCGCGAGCGTACAGCCGGGGCCGCAGAATCGTGCGCGGCAGGTTGGGCTCGTGCGGGGCACGAAGTCGCGGCCGAGCGCTCGCTTCGCGCTGTGCAGTTCGGCCTGGAAGCGGCCGTCTTCTTCGGCGACGCGGCCGATCGAGCCGGAATAGAGCCGCGTCCGATCGAGCGAGAGCCAGTCGATCGCGCCAACCTCCACCCGCGCGCCGTCGTATCGGCCCGCCGCCAGATCTTCGGGCACGATGCAATCGTGCGAAAGCGCACCCTGCACTTCGGCGCTGTCGGCCGAGAAGCCGTCGGTGAGGCGCAGCGCGCTCGGCAGCATCCCCGGGGCCGCGCGATGGAGTACGCCGTCGAACCAGATGTCGCGGTCGTGCGAAGCGAAGCCCAGTGTCACGCCGTCGCGGCGAAAGATGCGCCAGTAGGTCGCGACCGTTTCCAGCTCGGTCGAGAAGTAGATCCGGCTCATGATGCCTCGCGAACCTCGATCAGCGGCACCGAAGGCGCTTCGCCCGCGGCGAAGTTCGCGCTCGTCACGTCGAGACGGTCTTCGGCGAAGCGGACCGGAACGTCGAACAGGAAGCCGGCACGAACTTCCGCGCCGGGTGGCGGGGATTCGTCGAACACTATCCGTCCACCCCCGGCCAGCGACCAATCCTCGGTTTCGGTCCCATCCACCGAAACGCGCACGGTTTGCGCGCGTGGTCGCGTGATCGGGCGGACCTGCGGTTCGGGTCCCTCGCCATAGGCCTTGATCAATGCGAAGCTGTCGCGTCCGCCGTCGCCGACCCCGAGCAACTGGTCGAAGGGCGTCGGCACGCCGGTCATGTCGCGCGAGCTGAAATCGTATGGGTCGCCGAGCCGGAAGGCCCGCGCGGGCCCGCGCCGTGCGCGAAAGAACGCGATCAGCACGCCCAGTTCCGCTTCGGAACGCAGGCCGGATCCGGCGTCGAAGCTCAGGCGCGCATTCGACCACAGCGAATTGCGCCGCTCGTGGCCCGACGCGGTCACCGCGACCGAGGTCGAAAATTCCGGGCCCACCGCCGCGTCGCGCCCGAGCGCGAGGGGATAGAGTACGTCGTCGAAAGCCTGCATCTGATCCTCCTCGACCGGCGGGAGCCGGGTGTATCCGTCGCGCGAAACCTGGGGCAGCGCCCATACGTATCGATGCGCGATCCCTCGCGCCGCCGCTTCGTCCAGCCCGGTGTCGATCCGCCTCCACATCGCGTCGGCATCGGCGGGGTCGAGCACGAACCCGGCGAGATAGTCCTGCATCGCGGGGGGATAGCCGAGCCGATCCGCCACCTTTGCGAGCGCGGCCTTGCGCCGTGCGTCGATGCCCGTCGTCAGCCAGTCGTAATCCTCGAGCTGCAGCCGGTCGAATGCGGGCGCGGCCCAACCGACAGGCAGGTTCGCGCGCGCGATCTCGGGCATCTCGTGATCGAGAATGGTCGGCGTGAAGGCGAGCAGCAGGATTTCCGCATTATCGCCCGCGGTATCCTCGCGCACCGCTTGCGCCAGCGCCGCGGTCGATTGGGCAAGCAGCGCGCCGGCCTGGTCGAGCAGTGCGATCTGCGCGGGATCGAGCGGTTCGCGCATGTTGAGAATTGCGGGCGGATCCGCGCCGAACGCCTGCACCGCTGCCGCGTCGTAAAGGCATGGCGCGCCGGTTTCGGGCACGACCCACCACCACGGTTCGCCGATCTGGAAGCGCACGGGCAATCCGCGGCTGCGTGCGAGCCCGACGAACTTGAGGGCGATCGCCCGCAGCCAGGCCATGGCCTGCGGATTGGCTGGGGAAAGCAGCGCCGATGGCGGATCCCAGCCGGTCCGCCCCGGCGTTCCGTCGTATGCGCGTTGCTGCCATTCGGCAGGGCAGTGCTGCGCGAGAAGTTCGTACGATAGCGAGACGATCGCTTCGAAGCCGAACCTTGCGCAGACGTCGAAGAATTCGCGGTGCCACAGTTCCGCCGGACGGCTCAGGATAGCGCTCCGATCGACCAGCAGCGCGTCCGCTTCGGAGACGAGCCGCGGAAAGTGGCTCATGCCGACGTAGTGAAGGATCGCGTCGCGGTAGCCGAGGCCGCGCACCGACCGGAGCAGCCGGGTCGGGGTCTGGTTGTAGCAATCGTCGTATGCGGTCGCGATGCGCTCGCCGTGCGGCGGAAGCATAACATCGCCGATTTCGAGCATGGCATGGCTGCCTTCGCAGGAAATCCCGCTCAGGTTCACGAAGCAGACCACCGGCTCGGGAAAGCGCTCGGGGCTGTCTGGCACATGGCCCTCCGGCGCCAGCGAAATGAACATCCGATCGATGTCGCCGGGATGTATCGGCGGGCCGGACATGTCCCAGCCGCTGCGCAGGGCCGAAAACGGCAACTCTACCCAGGCGTCGGTCGGACTGCCGCTCGCGTAGTTCCACAGCCTCACATACCAGGTCCGCGGCAGCCCCGCGGAGTCGCGCCCCTCGATCGTGAGCGTCGGTCCGTTCGGCTGGTCGAGCGCCACCAGCGTGCTCGATTCCCAGCGGAACCGCAGCACCGTGTGCGAATAGTCCCGATCGGTGGCATAGGCGAGCAACGGGTGGTCGATCGTGTCCTCGCTCGCCCAGATCAGCCCGGCGAGTTCGCCCTCGTGGTGGAATTCGCAGTCCGCGCGCAGCCACCCGGGTCCGCGCACCAGCACCGAGGCCATCATCGGGCGCGGGAAGTCGACCGTCCAGAAGCGCGGATCGAACCGCTCGATCCAGTCTCCGTCCTGTCCGCGGCGTCCGTCGGCAAGCCAGAAGGGCATGTCGTGTTCCTTTTCGTTTCGCAGGCGCATCCGCGCCTGCGTCCTCGGCGCTGTTCCCTCCGCTACGCTGCGGGGCGCCTGCGGGCGATCTGGTCCAGTGCTTGCAAGGCCACGCGCTTGAGGTCGTCGAAGCCCAGG
>CAMPGP010000102.1 GCA_946885545.1 uncultured Altererythrobacter sp. | reverse complement strand
CGGCATTGCCGCTGCGCTGCTGATCGAGGCACTGCTGATCCTGCTTCTCCTGACGCTTGGCTCCGACGCGGGATTTCGCGGCGAGGAGCAGAATGTGACGGTCGTCGATCTCGAGGCCAGCGAGCAACCGCAGGCCGAACCCGAAGAAGCGCGTCCCGAGCCTGCAGCGCCTGCGGAGGAGAGCGCCGCCGCCCCCGTTCCCGAAACCACCATGCCGCAGCCGCCGACGCCGGTGCCCCCCTCCCCCGTGCCGGTCCCGCGCGCCGTCATCCCGACACCCTATCGCCTGCCACCGCCCGCGCCTGCGCCGACCCGCCCGGCACCGCGCGATGCGCCCGTGTATGGGCCCGCGAACACCGGACAGACGGGGCTCCCAGACACCGCCCGCGTCGGCACGGCACCCAACGGACAGCCGCTCTACGCCGCAGCATGGTACCGCGAGCCACGCGACGACGAACTCGCCGGCTACCTGTCGACGGCGAACGGGCCGGGCTGGGGACTCATCGCGTGCCGCACGGCACCCCGCTTCCGGGTCGAGGATTGCGTCGGCCTCGACGAATATCCCGCCGGTTCGCAGATCACCCGTGCGGTGCTCGCGGCGGCGTGGCAGTTCCGGGTCCGGCCGCCGCGGCTCGGTGGCCAGCCGCAAGTCGGCAGCTGGGTCAGGATCAGGATCGATTACGGTGTAAGGGGCCCCTAGAAAAAGGCCCTAATCGATCGCCTCCGCGATCGCCTCGCGCACTTCGGCGCTCGACCAGTCGTATTCGCCTACCACGCGCCAGACTTCCTGGCCGCTGGCGTCATAGAGCACCGTGGTCGGAAGGCTCTGGCTCTCGAGTGCGAAGCCCAGCTCCAGGTCGGGCTCCATCCACGGTTCGAGGTGTTCGAACTGCATCTGCGCGAAAAACGGCGCGACCTTGTCCGCCCCGCCCATGTCCTGGCTGACGGTGAGGACGCGCAGGCTGCCTTCGTATTCCGCCGCGAGATCGTCGAGCTGGGGCATTTCCTTGACGCACGGTGCGCACCAGGTCGCCCAGAGGTTGAGCAGCACCGGGGTGCCTTGCGCCGCGGCGAGGTTGAGCTCGGTGCCGTCGGGATCGGCCACCGTGATCGCGGGCATCAGCGCGCCCGCGCGGCTGCGGTCGATGGTCGCGGACAAGGAGGCCTTCTCGCCCGCCAATTCGCCCTCGCCTTGCGCCTCCTCGGGCGCTTGCCTATCGCAACCGACCAGAACGAGAGCCAGGGCGACGAGCGTGAGCGACAAGCGAGACGACACTACGGGTTCCAATGCGATGTGGGGCGGACGCTTCGCCGAAGGCCCTAGCGCGATCATGCGCGAAATCAACGCCTCGATCCCGTTCGACAAGGCCCTCTGGCGGCAGGATATAGCGGCGAGCAAGGCGCATGTGACGATGCTGGCGGCGCAGGGGATCGTTTCCACCGCCGACGCCGCGACGATATCCGAGGGCCTCGACCGGATCGCCAGGGAATACGAGGCCGACGGGGTGCCCGAGGATTGGGACCTCGAGGATATCCACATGACCACCGAGAGCCGCCTCGCAGAGCTGATCGGCGCGGCGGCGGGGCGCCTGCACACGGCGCGCAGCCGCAACGACCAAGTGGCGACCGACTTCCGGCTCTGGGTCCGCCAGGCGATCGACGAGGCCGACGCGGGTCTTGCCGCGCTCCAGCGTGCACTGGTCATGCGCGCAGGCGAACACGCCGACAGCGTAATGCCCGGGTTCACCCACCTCCAGACCGCGCAGCCGGTGACGCTCGGTCATCACCTGATGGCCTATTACGAGATGATCCGGCGCGACCGCAGCCGCTTCGCCGATGCGCGCGCGCGGATGAACGAGTGTCCGCTCGGCTCGGCCGCGCTCGCGGGCACGGGCTTCCCGATCGACCGGCAGGCGACCTGCGATGCGCTCGGTTTCGACCGGCCGACCGCGAACAGCCTCGATGCCGTGTCCGACCGCGATTTCGCGCTCGACTACCTCCAAGCCGCGACGCAGTGTGCGCTGCACCTCTCGCGACTTGCCGAAGAGATGATCCTGTGGGCGAGCCAGCCCTTCGGCTTCATCCGCCTGCCCGATGCGCTCTCCACCGGCAGCAGCATCATGCCGCAGAAGAAGAACCCCGATGCGGCAGAGTTGGTGCGCGGGCACTCGGGGCGGATCGTCGGTTGCCTGACCGCGCTCACGGTGACGATGAAGGGCCTCCCGCTCGCCTATTCGAAGGACATGCAGGACGACAAGCCGCCGGTGTTCGAGGCTGCGGGCCTGCTCGCCCTGTCGATCGCGGCTATGACCGGGATGGTGGCGAACAGCGCGTTCGACACCGCACGCATGCGCGCCGCGGCAGAGATGGGCTACGCCACCGCGACCGACCTCGCCGACTGGCTGGTGCGCGAGGCGGACATTCCGTTCCGCGAGGCGCATCACATCACCGGCGCCGCGGTGAAGCTGGCAGAGCAGCGCGGAGTGGCGCTCGACCTGCTTTCGCTCGAGGACCTGCAGGCGATCGACACGCGGATCGGAGGAGGCGTATTCGCCGCGCTGTCGGTCGATGCTTCGGTGGCCGCGCGCCGTTCCTATGGCGGGACCGCGCCCGATCAGGTAAGGCGGCGCGTGGCCGAGGCGCGCACCGCGCTCGGCATGGAGGATTGATGCGCAAGACCCTCGCCCTGCTGGCTCTCGCCACGCTCGCCGCCTGCGGGCAGCGATCGGACCTCGAGCCGCTGGCCGGCGAAGCACTGCCGGTGGCGCCGTACGGCACAGAGGTCAGGCCGAGCGGGGAAGAGTTGCTCGAACTGGATCCCCAGGCAGCGCCCGAACGCAACGTCGAACTGCGCCGCCGCTCGGAAGAGCGGGAGGACGACCCCTTCGACCTGCCGCCGCAGTAGCTAGCCACCGGGCAAGCAAGGCTTGCTCGACTGGCGCCGCGTCACCCGCTAATCGCCCGCGCATGGACCATTTCCAGCTTCGCGATGGCGTTCTCCATGCCGAGGACGTGCCGCTTTCCGCCATCGCCGAAGCGGTCGGCACGCCCGTCTATGTCTATTCGCGCGCCACGCTGGTGCGCCACGCACGGGTGTTCCGCGAGGCGCTGACCGCGCTCGACCGACCGCACCTCGCCTTTGCGGTAAAGGCCAACCCGAACCTCGCGGTGCTGAGCGTGCTGCGCAAGGAAGGCTATGGCGCGGACGTCGTTTCGGGCGGGGAGCTCACCCGCGCCCTCGCCGCGGGGATGGCACCGCAGGACGTAGTGTTCTCGGGCGTCGGCAAGACCCACGCCGAGCTGGTGCAGGGCCTCGAATCGGGGCTCGGCCAGTTCAACGTCGAGTCGGAGGAAGAGGGCTACGAGCTCGCGTCGATCGCCCGGCGCCTCGGCCGCAAGGCGTCCTGCGCGCTGCGGGTAAACCCCGATGTCGACGCGCGCACACACGAGAAGATCTCGACCGGAAAATCCGAGAACAAGTTCGGCGTCCCGCTCGATCGCGCGGGCGCGATCTACGCCGCGCTCGCACGAGAGGAGGGGCTCGATATGCGCGGGCTGGCAGTTCATATCGGCAGCCAGCTCGGCGAGCTGGAGCCGCTCGAAACCGCCTTCGTCAAGCTCGGAGCGCTGATCGGCGAACTGCGGGCGCAGGGGCAATCGGTGACCCACGCCGATCTCGGCGGCGGGCTTGGCGTTCCCTACAAGCCGGGCGAGATCATGCCCTCCCCCGCGGAATACGGCGCGATGGTCGCGCGGGTCACGCAGGCGTGGGACGTGCGACTGACCTTCGAACCGGGCCGCGTGATTGCTGGCAACGCAGGCGTATTGCTGACCCGCGTGATCCGATCGAAGCGCAGTGGCAACGGGCCGCCGTTCGTGATCGTCGATGCGGCGATGAACGATCTCGCGCGCCCGGCGATGTACGGCGCGTGGCACGATATCGAAGCGGTGGAGCCGACCGGCGAGAGGGCGACCGTCCACGTCGTGGGCCCGATCTGCGAGACCGGCGACACGTTTGCCATGGACCGCGAAACCGATGCACTCTCGGCCGGCGACCTCGCCATCTTCCGCACCGCTGGCGCCTACGGCGCGACGATGGCATCGAGCTACAACAGCCGCGGCTTCGTGCCCGAGGTGCTGGTCGATGGCGACCGCCTCGCAGTGGTCGCCGAACGTATCCCGGCGGACGCGATCATGGACGCCGAACGGGTTCCCGACTGGCTGTGAACAGCCTGCCGCTCTTCCACCGGATCGATGGCGCGTGCGTCGTAGTGGTCGGCACGGGCGAGGCGGCGGATGCCAAGCGGCGGCTGGTCGAACGTGCCGGCGGGAGGTGCTGCGGCGAGGCCGAGGCGCATCATGCGCGGCTCGCTTTCGTCGCGCTGGAAGATGCAGGCGAAGCGGAAGTCGCTGTGCGCCGACTGAAGGCGAAGGGACTGCTGGTCAACGCGATCGACCGACCAGAACTTTGCGACTTCACGGTCCCCAGCGTGCTCGACCGCGATCCGGTGCTGGTGGCGGTGGGCACGGGCGGCGCATCCGCGGGCCTGGCGAAGCACCTGCGCCTGCGGCTCGAGGCACTGCTGCCGCAATCGCTCGGACAGCTGGCGCTGGCACTCCATGCGGCGCGCGAAACCTTGCGCTCGCGCTTTCCGGCCGCCGACGAACGCCGCCGCGCGCTCGATGCCGCGCTGGCCGAGGACGGGGCGCTCGATCCGTTGCGCGACGGTTCGGCGGAACGGGTCGTGCAATGGGCCGCCGATGCAAGCGAAGGCGAACCCGCGCGCTCAGTCGAATTCGGGCTCGCGAGCGACGACCCCGAGGACCTCACGCTGCGGCAAGCGCGTCTGCTCGGCCAGGCCGACACCGTTCTGCACGATCCCGGGCTTGCCCCGGCGATCCTCGACCGCGCCCGCGCTGATGCCGTGCGCATCGCGCTGCCAGCCGACGTTGCGCGAGCGGGCCTCACCGTGGTCCTGCGGCTGGATCAGGGTTGATCCAGCCAGACGGCGCCGCTAGGCAGCGGGCGTCATCTGGGGAGTAGCCGACCGCCGCAAGCGGCGGGCCCATGCGTCAACATACTCGGCCGAGAGGTCGTGGCGCACGGGGAGCGGGGAACCGCTCGGGCGAGACCAATGGCATGGCACACCGCCCGGCCGGGCGCGTGGTGCGATGCCGTTCGTCTTGCCTGGTGCCCGGCCCCGGAGAATTCCCTTGGAAGCCTTCCTCACTTCGACCGCCGTGGTCGCGCTCGCCGAGATCGGCGACAAGACCATGCTGCTCGCGATCGTTCTCGCCGCGCGTTTCAAGGCGCCGCTGCCGATCGCTCTCGGCATCCTGTTCGCGACGATCGCCAATCATGCCTTCGCGGCTTTCGTAGGGGAACGGGCCAGCTTCCTGCTCGATGGAAATTGGTTTCGCTATCTCGTCGCCCTGTCGTTCATCGCGATGGCTGCATGGACGCTGGTTCCCGACACCTTCGACGAAGACGAGGAAGCGAAGCCCCGCCGCTTCGGCGGGTTCCTGACCACTCTGTTAGCGTTCTTCCTGGTGGAGATGGGAGACAAGACCCAGATCGCCACCATCGCACTCGGCGCTCAGTTCCAGAATGTGCTGACGGTGACCGCCGGCACGACGCTGGGGATGATGATCGCCAACGTGCCTGCGATCTATCTTGGCCAGGCGCTGCTCGCGAAAGTGCCGCTCGGCGTCGTACGCACGGTGGCCGCGTTGTTGTTTCTGGCGATCGGGATCTGGCTGCTAGCGGCGCAGATCGAGAACTGATCGGGCGGCAGTTTCGCACGGAATTGGTTCGCGCAGAACCGACGTTCTCCCCACGGTTTTGCAGATCAGCCCAGCTTCTCCGCGCTCTTCCCCAGTTCGGCGAAGTAGCGAGCCATGGCATCGGCCGCGCTGTCCGACAGGGCGATGAAGGCGCGCCGCCGGTCTGCTTCGTCCTCCACCCGTTCGAGCAGGCCGGCCTCGACCATCTGCCCGATCCAGCGTAGTGCGGTGGTCGGCGGCACGCCGCTCGCGATGCACAGGCTGGTGACCGAGACGCGCACGTGTTCGGCCCGGGCGGCGGTGAGATCGAGGAGGATGTCCCATGCGGGATCGGCGAACATTGCGGAGTCGAAAAAGCGATCGCGCAGGCGCCGCTGGCGGATGATCCGACGCACCAGCCGCGGATCGGGCAACGGCGGGCGGGGCTGGCGCAGCAGCTTGCGCTCGGCCGCTTCCATTTCGCCGCGGTAATCATCGGTCGGCGATTCGAAACGGAACGCGGCCGGATCGTGCGCCAGTCCGCCGGAAAGGCGATCGAGCCGCGCCGCGATCTCGCTCACCTGTTCGGTCAGGCGGAGCAATGCCAGCCGGTCGTCATGCGAGAGTTCGCGAACGCGCATTCCCGGCAGAATGGCCAAGGCGCGCCCGAGCGCAATTACGCGCTCCCCCCTAGTCGGGTCGACGAGGACCTGCGCGCGCGACTGGTCGAGGCAGCCGAACACCGCGTCGAGCGCGTCCATGCCGGTCGAAACCACCAGTTGCGCCCCGGCGTTGGCAGCGCGCACGTCGAGCCGCGCCAGCGCCGCCAGAGTCGCCGCCTCAGCACTCGGACAGTCGATCACCACAACGTCCGCGAGCGCTCGCTCCGCACCCTCGACGAGCTCCGCGACGGGTCCGACGTCACCCAGCCGCAGTCCCGCAGTCCGCGCATCTTCACCGATCGCCTGGCGTTGCGCCGCATCGTCGCCGTAGATCGCCACCGCAAGCGCGGCGCGCTGTTCCGTTCCCACCATGTCGTAGGCGAAATCCGCTTGTCCCATGTTCTCGACTCCGCAGCTCTAGCTGCGAACACGAGTAGAACAAAGCGGGACTATGTCAAGAATGGAGCTTTCGCGCCGGTCCTCGCGACTTCAGTCTATGAACGGGTCGCGCACCAGAATGGTGTCCTCGCGTTCGGGGCTGGTCGAGACAAGCGCGACCGGGGTTTCGATCAGTTCCTGCACGCGCTGGATGTACTTGATCGCCTGCGCCGGGAGATCGGCCCACGAGCGCGCGCCCGCGGTTGTTTCCTGCCACCCGTCCATTTCCTCGTAGATCGGCTCGACCGCGGCCTGGTCGGCGGCGTGCGAGGGGAAATAGTCCATGATCTTGCCGTGCAGGCGATAACCGGTGCAGATCTTCACCGTCTCGAACCCGTCGAGCACGTCGAGTTTGGTCAGCGCGATGCCGGTGACGCCGCTGATGGCGCACGACTGGCGCACCAGAACCGCATCGAACCAGCCGCAGCGGCGCTGGCGCCCCGTGACGGTGCCGAACTCGTGCCCGCGTTCGCCCAGCCGCTGGCCGACATCGTCCGACAGCTCGGTCGGGAAGGGCCCGCTGCCGACGCGCGTGGTGTAGGCC
>CAMPGP010000101.1 GCA_946885545.1 uncultured Altererythrobacter sp. | reverse complement strand
GTGTCGCCGGCGAACGGCTGCCCCACGATCTCCGATCCGCAGGGCCTTACCGACGGCGGCACGATCACCGGCCCGACCGGCGAATATCGCATCTGCGCGCTTCCGAGCCGCTTCAATGCCTCCTCGACGCTGCCATACGTCGAGGGGCTGCTCTACCAGCTCGACGGGCGAGTCGATGTCGGCACCGACGGCGGCCCTGTCGCAGGGGCGGGCGACACCAACGTCACGCTGACGATCGAACCCGGCGCGATCTTCTTCGCCACCGGCGCGTCGTTCCTCAACGTCAACCGCGGCAACCAGATCAACGCCGTCGGCACCGCCGAACGCCCAATCGTTTTCACCAGCCGCGACAACGTGCTCGGCCTCAACAACGCCAACTCGTCGGGCCAGTGGGGCGGCGTGGTCCTGTCGGGCCGCGCCCCGGTGACCGACTGCACCGCGCCCGGCGCCACTCCCGGGTCGATCAACTGCGAACGCCAGGTCGAAGGCGCCGCTCAGCCGGCCATCTTCGGCGGGGCGACGAACGACGACGACTCGGGCACGATGCGCTACGTCCAGATCCGCTACTCGGGCTTCGTCCTCTCGGGCGATAGCGAGCTCCAGTCGCTGACCACGGGCGGCACCGGAAGCGGGACCGAACTGAGCCACATCATGAGCTACAATAGCTCGGACGACGGAGTGGAGTTCTTCGGCGGCTTCGTGAACATGAAGAACCTGATCGTGGTGGGCGCGGAAGACGACTCGCTCGACACCGACACAGGCGTAAAGGCGAACCTCCAGTACGTTATCGCGGTGCAGCGCAACGAAGTCGGCGACGGCATCATCGAAGCGGATTCGACCAACGAGTTCAACGATTCGACCCCGCGTCAGAACACGCAGATCTCCAACGCCACCTTCATCCAGCGTCGGACCAACGACCAGGCGATCCGCATCCGCGGCGGCGCCGACTATGCGATCGTCAACTCGGTGCTGGTCGATGCGTCGCAGGGCACCGCGTGCCTGCGCATCGACGATCAGGAAACCATCCGCGGCGCGAACGCCGGCCTCGACGATGTCGGCCCGGTGCGCTTCGAATCGTTCGCGCTCGACTGCGACACGCCCTACCGCAATGGCGGTGACGGGGTGACCGCTGCGAATGTCGAAGCCTTCATCGACGCTGGTTCGAACAACAACGATGCCTTCACCAACACCCTGTCGATGACTTTCGTCAACGGAGCGAACGAAAGCGGCCTTGCGGCTTTCGACCCCACCGCACTGTCGAGCTTCTTCGACAACGTCGACTACATTGGCGCGGTGAGCGGTGCTTCCGACACCTGGTACCAGGGCTGGACCTGCAATTCCGCAGCGGTCAGCTTCGGCACCGCCAGCGACTGCACCTCGCTGCCGGTCTACTGATCGAACGATGCAATGGGGAGGCGCCTCGCTAGCCGGCGAGCCGCCTCCCTGCTTTTTCGGGCCCAGGCCCATCGCGAAATTCCAGACTTCTAACAGAAGGGGGTCTTCCACCATGTCCACTGGCAAGCAGTTGGCGGGGCTGCTTTTGCTCACCACCGCCCTCACCTTTCCCGGCGCCGCTCTGGCGCAAGGTACGGTGGGCTCACCGAGCACAGGCGCGGAAGGCGCATCCCCCGATCCGCAGGACGATGCCGAACTGGCCAATCAGGTCGAAGGCGTCGAGGAAACCGCCGAGCAGCAGGCTGCCGAGCCGGAACCGGAAGTTTCCATCCCGGGCGGCGGCAACGAAATCGTCGTCACCGGCCGCCGCACGCAGGACGTCACCCGCAGCTCGACCCAGGTCGTCTCGGTTCTCACCAGCGAACAGATCGCGCGAACGGGCGAAGGCGACATCGCCGGCGCCCTCGGCCGCGTCACCGGCCTTTCCGTCCAGGGTCAGGGTTTCGTGTACGTGCGCGGCCTCGGCGACCGCTACTCGCTCGCACTGCTCAACGGTCTGCCGTTGCCGAGCCCACAGCCGCTCAGCCGCGTCGTCCCGCTCGACATCTTCCCGACCGACGTGGTCGCCTCGAGCCTCGTGCAGAAGACCTATTCGGCGAACTTCCCCGGCGAATTCGGCGGCGGCGTGATCAACCTCACGACCCGCGCTATTCCCACCGAAAGCTTCCTCAAGATCAGCGGAGGCATCAGCGGCGACGAGCAGACGACCTTTTCCCAGGGTTATGACTACTACGGCTCGGACTACGACTGGTTCGGGTTCGACGACGGCACGCGCGATGTGCCCCCCGCCCTGCAGGACTTCTTCGACAGCGGCCAGCGGATCAACGATATCGAGGTCGATCAGCAGGCGATCGGCAAACAGCTCGGCAATCCGAACCTCGTGCTCGCCCAGCGCGTCGGCGAACTGCCGATCAACTGGTCCGCGGGCCTGACTGCGGGCACCTCGTTCCCGGTGTTCGCCGATGGCCAGCTCGGCGTGGTCGCCACTGCCGGCATCAGCAACAAGTGGCGCAACCGTTCGATCATCGCGCAGACCGCGATCAACTCGGACCTCGACCTCGACACCGACTTCCGCGACTTCATCACCGACAACCGCATGCTGGTGAACGGGCTGCTCGGGTTCGGGCTCGAGGTGGGGCCGCACCGGTTCCGCTGGACCAACCTGTTCATCCGCGACACGCTCAAGCAGACGCGCCTGGCGATCGGCGAGGATTTCCAGGACGGCGACAGCCAGTTCGAACAGGACACTGCCTGGTTCGAGCGCCAATTGCTCAACAGCCAGTTCGTCGGCGAGCTGGAGTTCGGCGAACTCGATGTCGACCTGCGCGGCGGCTATGCGCAGACGAAACGCGACGCTCCTTATGAATACAGCTTCGTATATGTCCGCACGAACAACGAAAACGACCCTCTCGGCGACACGTTCTTGAACGTGCTCGATCGCCAGCGCGGCAGCGCCTCGGTCACCTTCTCCAATTTGCAGGAGGACCTGTGGTACGGCGGCGTCGACGTCGGCTATCCGATCACCGACTGGCTGCGCCTGACCGTGGGTTATGCCTACACTGATACCGATCGCTATTCCGAACGGCGCGAGTTTCAGTTCAATGCCAACAGCGCGTTCGACGATGCGGTCGGCGCGCTCCGGCCCGACTTGCTGCTCGGCGATGCGGTGATCGATTTCTACGACATCGGCCTGATCGAGACGACCGAGTCGGATCCGGCGTTCGCCGCAGGGCTCGAGATCCAGGCAGGCTACGCGCAGACGCGGATCAATCCGTTCGAAGGGGTCACGATCGACTTGGGCGTTCGCTACGAGGATGCGGTGCAGAGCGTCGATCCGGCGGAAGTTTTCGCCACGCCGCTCAATTCGTCGAGCTCGACCCTGCTGGAGAACGACTACTACCTGCCGGCCGGCACGATTACCTGGGAAGTCACCGATGCGCTGCAGGCGCGCGTCAGCGCCTCCAAGACGATCGCCCGGCCGCAGTTCCGCGAGCTCGTTTTCCAGACCTACTACGACCCGGAAACCAATCGCCAGTTCAACGGCAATCCGTTCCTGATCGACAGCGAGCTGACCAATCTCGAGGCGCGCCTCGAGTACTACTTCGGTCAGGGCAGCCGGGCATCGCTGGCAGGGTTCTACAAGGACATCGAGAACCCCATCGAGGTATTCTCCTCGTTCTCCGACAACGCTCGCGTCAGCGGCTTCGCCAACGCACCCAAGGCCCAGCTCTACGGTGCCGAGCTCGAATTCCAGGTAAACAAGGACCTGATCGACTGGGGCGGCTGGTTCGAAAGCAAGCGGGCGGTGGCGGTGGCCAACTACACCTACACCACCTCGGAAATCCAGGTCGGAGAGGACGAGACCACGTTCATCTTCCCCGGCGGGGAGCGTCCGGCAACCGACTTCTTCCGCGACGGCGTTCCGCTCACGGGGCAATCGGATCACCTGGTCAACCTCCAGCTCGGGCTCGAGGACACGGACCGGTTGCAGCAATTCACGATGCTGCTTTCCTATGCGAGCGAGCGCGTGACGAGCCGAGGTACCGCCACTCTGCCCGACATCGTCGAGGATCCGGGCCTGCGGGTCGATCTTGTCTATCGACAAGAATTGGACGTGTTCGCCCTCCCCGTCGAACTGAAGCTCGAAGCACGCAACATCTTCGGCCGCGACCACTTCGAGTATCAGTCGAACGGGGAAAAGCGGATCGAGATCAACACCTACGACGTGGGGCAGAGCTTCGGCCTGTCGCTGTCGACCGAGTTCTGATCCCGCTCTCCGGGACCACCCACTGAAGGGGCTGCCCATGACGGGCAGCCCCTTTTTTTCGGTATCCGGGTTTCGTATCCGAAGCCGGTCGGATGTCAGGGAAGGTCGAACACGTAGCCGAGCGAGCGGACCGTGCGAAGCGGATTGCCCGCTCCCGCCGCCTTGAGTGCGCGGCGCAAGCGACCGATCCACACGTCCACCGTTCGCTCGTCGATCGGCGGATCGAGCTTGCCGAGACCGGCTATCAGCGCCGTTCGGGAGAGAACCTCGTTCGGGTTCTCCGCGAAATAGCGCAGCAGCCGGAATTCGTTCGGCCGGAGCTGTACCGCGCGGCCCGCCCAGCGGGCCTGCAGCGCGGTCAGATCGATCGTCAGTTCGCCCAGTTCGATCCGTTGCGTCGCGTGGCGCTTCTGCTGGTGCGACTGGAGCGCAAGGACACGGTCGAGCACCGCCCGGCGATCGAGCTCGCCGACCATGTAGTCGTCCGCGCCCGCCCGCAGGGCGCGTCGCCGGTCCTCGACATCGTCGCTCTCGAGCACCATGGTGACATGCGCGTCCGCCGTGCGTGCATCCGCGCGCAGGCGGCGGCACATCTCGAGCCCGGCGATGTCATCCATGACCCAGTCGACGAAAGCCCACATCGGCCCTTCGACGAGGCGCCGCGGGCCATCGGGGAACAGGCGCGCGAAGGTGAAGCGTGTGCCGTCGTGCTCGAAATCCTCGAGCGTCTCGGCCAGCTGCGCCGTCAGAAAAATGGTAATCACGCCCACGTCGACGACTCCCCTTGTCGACATTGGATTGCCGCCTGCTTGTGACGGGTTGGTGACAAGCGCTTGTCGCATTCGGACGTGGCCCGAGGAATTCGGAACCCCCGTGCGGGCGAGGCGTAATAGCTGGCAATGAAGGGAGACCTCGACCGATATCCGCTTACGGGCCGTTTCCTGATGGGGCGCCTGCGGCACGCGATGTCGGATCGGGAAAAGGACATCCTCGAAAGTTCGATCGTCGACGTGCGCCGCTATTCCGACGAGCATCGGGTGCTCGCACGTGGCGAGCTCTGCAGTCGCAGCACGATGCTAATCGAAGGCTTCATCCTGCGCACAATCCGCGAGAACGACCGACGGTACATCGTCGGCATCCAGGTACCCGGCGACTTCGTCGATCTGCATGCCTTCGCGCTGAAGCGGCTCGATCACGACATCGTGACGCTGGGGCCCACGCTGATCGGATCGGTCGGGCACGAACGCCTGACCGAACTCATGGCGACCGAACCACACCTTTCGCGCCTGTTCTGGTTCTCCACCCTGCTCGATGCAGCGCTTCATCGGCAATGGGTGCTGAAGCTCGAACAGCTCAAGGCCAACCGCCGGGTCGCGCACCTGATGGCGGAGATTTGGCATCGACTGGAGATGGTCGGGCTTGCGGGGCCAGGCGGATTCCGCTCGCCGCTGACCCAGGTCGACCTCGCCGACATGTGCGGCACCACGCCGGTCCACATGAACCGCGCGATCGGCGAATTGCGGCGGCTAGACGTCGCGGATTTCCGTCGCGGCACGGTCAGCTTCGCCGACCGCCGACGGCTCGAGGAACATGGTGACTTCGACCCTGCCTATCTCTATGGCCAGGGGGCGCTGCAGGTGGGCGACGAACTGGCGAAATAGCCGCTGATCGCACATTATAATGTGACACGCGCCTTGTGGACGCACACTCCGCTGTGTATATCGGGGGCATGTCCGAACTCAGCACAGCATCGATCAAGCAGAAAATCCAGGACCTCGTCGAATCGGGGCGCATGTCGCGCGCCGGCATCGCGCGCGCGTCCGGCCTTCACGCCAACAGCCTGCGCGACTGCGGCGACGGCGGGTGGAACCCGACTTCGGAAACGCTCGAGAAGCTCGCGACATTCCTTCGCGCCAACGACGATCGCCCGGTGCTCGCAACGATCGAGGAGATCATCGACGAAGCGCGCAACGGCCGCATGTTCGTGCTGGTGGACGACGAGGACCGCGAGAACGAGGGTGATCTGGTGATTCCCGCGCAGATGGCGACCCCGTCCGCGATCAACTTCATGGCGACCCACGGCAAGGGCCTGATCTGCCTCGCTATGACCCGCGCGCGTTGCGACCAGCTCCAGCTCGAACCGATGAGCCGCAACAATCGCGAATCGATGCAGACCGCCTTCACCACCTCGATCGAGGCGCGCGAGGGCGTCACCACCGGGATCAGCGCGGGCGATCGCGCGCGCACCATCAGCGTCGCGATCGACGCCTCGCACGGGCCCGACGACATCGTGACCCCGGGCCATGTGTTCCCGCTCGTCGCGCGCGACGGCGGGGTGCTCGTGCGCGCAGGCCACACCGAGGCCGCCGTCGACATCTCGCGCCTCGCCGGACTCAATCCATCGGGCGTGATCTGCGAGATCATGAACGAGGATGGCACGATGGCGCGCCTCGAGGATCTCGTCGCCTTCGCCCGCCGCCACGACCTCAAGATCGGCACCATCCGCGACCTGATCGCCTATCGCCGCAAGCACGATCACATGGTCGAAAAGCGCGCCGAGACCCGCTTCGCCAGCCGTTTCGGCGGGGCGTGGAACGCGATCAGCTTCCACAACAAGGCGACCGGCGACGATACGCTGGCGCTCGTGCTCGGCCATGTGGATCCGGCAAAGCCGACGCTGGTGCGCATGCACCTGCTCAATCCCTTCGCAGACATCTTCGGCGAAGACACCCCGCGCGGCGGCATGCTGCAGAAGTCGATGGAGACGATCGCGGCCGAAGGCGCGGGCGTGATCGTGGTGATCAACAAGTCCGCCGGCCGCGACATGACCACAATGACGCGCGTCCACCGCGGCGAGCCGGTCGAGCAGGACATCGAGGAGTTCCGCGACTACGGTGTCGGCGCGCAGATCCTCGCCGAACTCGGCGTGCACGACATGGAACTGCTGACCAACTCGCACCACTCGCTGGTCGCGCTCGAGGGCTACGGCCTGTCGATCGTCGGCAACCGGCCCTTCGCGGACTGACCGCGCGCTACATCGAGCGCGCGATCAGCATCTTCATGATCTCGTTCGAGCCGCCGAAGATCCGCGTTACGCGGCTGTCGCGGAACATCTTCGCGATCGGATATTCGTTGATGTAACCCCAGCCGCCGTGGAGCTGGAGGCACTTGTCGACCACTTCGCCCTGCAGTTCAGTCAGCCAGTACTTGGCGATCGAGGCGGTGGTCACGTCGAGCTCGCCGCGCAGCA
>CAMPGP010000100.1 GCA_946885545.1 uncultured Altererythrobacter sp. | reverse complement strand
CCGTCGAAGCGTTGATTGGAGCGGGTGCGAAGCCGGTGGTGGTCGTCATCCCGGAAGGCGCCGAGGATATCGCGGCCGAAGCGCTCGCTGGCCTCGATGGCTGTCTGGTGGTGCCGGGCGGCGAAACGCGGCAAATCTCGGTCGCGAATGCGCTCGAACGGCTCGCTGCGCACGTGCCCGACCGCGTTCTGATCCACGATGCAGCCCGTCCGGCACTGTTCAGGCCGGTGATCGAGCGTTTGATCGACGCGATCGGTGAACATCCGGGTGCGATCCCGGTACTCCCCGTGGTCGACAGCCTAGCCATTGACGAAAGCGGAACCATGGCAGGTTCCGCCCAGCGCGAGACCCTCCGCCGCGTCCAGACTCCGCAGGCGTTCCGCTTCGCCGACATCGCCGCCGCGCACCGCGACTGGCCCGGCGAGCCGACCGCCGGAGACGATGCCCAGGTGCTTCGCGCCGCGGGCGGAACCATCGCTCTCGTCGAGGGCGACGAGGCGCTCAAGAAGCTCACTTTCGCGGAGGATTTCATGCCCGATCGCCCCACCGTGCGCACCGGAATGGGTTTCGACGTGCACCGGCTCGAGACAGGCGAGGAGCTCTGGCTCGGCGGCGTGCTCGTCCCGCACGACCGTGGCCTGTCGGGACACAGCGACGCCGACGTCGCGCTTCACGCGCTCGTCGACGCGTTGCTTGGCGCGATCGGAAATGGCGACATCGGTTCGCACTTTCCACCCAGCGACCCGCAATGGAAGGGCGCGCGCTCCTCGCGCTTCGTCGAGCATGCCGCGACGTTGGTCGGCGCCGCCGGGTACGCCATCGCCAACGTCGACCTGACGATCATCTGCGAGGCGCCCAAGATCGGCCCGCATCGGGACGCCATGCGCGCGCGCATCGCACAACTCTTGGCGATCGACCTCGACCGGGTTAGCGTGAAGGCCACGACCACCGAGAGACTCGGCCTCACCGGCCGCGGCGAAGGCATTGCCGCGCAGGCCGTCGCGACCCTGGTCGGAAAGGACTGATGCGCCCCATGATCGCTTCCCGTCTCGCCGCCGCCTCCCTCGCCCTCTCGCTCACCGTCGGTGCGATGCCGGCGCAAGCCCAGTCGAACGCCGACCCGGAAGAGATCGCGAGCGCTGTCCGATTCGGTCTTCCCGCGCTGTTCGAGGGCTACCGCACGCGATGTTCGGCCACTCTTTCTCCCGAGGGCTTCGTCGCGCAAAACGCCGAGCGCCTGACCGCCAAATTCGCGGAAGGCGCGGACGCCCGCTGGCCCGAGGCCAAGGGCGCGCTCCTGTCGCTCGGCACCGACGAGGGGCTCGAGCCTGATCTGGTGGCGGGCATGCCCGACGAGGCACTCAAACCCTTCGTCACCGGGATCCTCCAGCAGATGGCGGCGACCGAAATCCAGCCCGACCAGTGCTCCGACGTCGAGCGAGGGCTCGAACTGCTCGATCCGCTGCCCGCCGACAACATTGCCGGGCTGATCGGTTTCATCGTCGATATCGCAGGCGACAGCAAGGACCCCGCCTCGGCCCTTACCGGCGCGAGCGAGTAGCTGTGACGGGGGCGATCCTCTGCGACGATATCGAGCGGCTCGCGCGGAAAGTGGTCGAGGCCAACCGTGCCGCGTGCCGCCGCGTCGCGCTCGCCGAAAGCTGCACCGGAGGACTCGTCACTTCGGCCCTCACCGAAATCCCCGGATCGTCGAGCGTGCTCGACCGGGGTTTCGTCACCTATTCGAACGAGTCGAAGATGGAGATGCTCGGGGTTTCGAGCGAGATCATCGAGACGTTCGGTGCGGTTTCGATCGCTTGCGTGTGGGCGATGGCGCAAGGCGCGATCGAACGCAGCCAGGCAGACGTGGCGGTCGCGATCAGCGGGGTCGCCGGCCCTGACGGCGGAACCGACCTCAAACCCGTCGGCACGGTGGTGTTCGCCCGCGTGACCCGCGGCGAAACCGGCGATCCCGAAGGCGAACTGCGCACGTTCGACGGGAAGACCCGCGCCGAAATCCGCCGTCAAGCGACGCTCTGCGCACTCGAACTGCTATTGCCGTAAAGCGCTTCGGCGCGCGCTTCGAAAGCGGCGACCATCTTGCGGAAGGCACGGTCGAAATACTGGCCCGCTAGCGCTTCGAACACCCGGTTCTTGAACGCGAACTCAACCGAGAAATCGACCCGGCAGCCGCCTTCTGGCAAGTCCGTGAAATGCCATTCGTTGTCGAGATCGCGCAGCGGGCCATCGACGTAGATCACGTCGATCATCTCCGGCCGGCGCTTGCTCACCTTCGAAGTGAAGCTCTCGCGCAAGCTCTTGAAGCCAACGACCATGTCGGCGACCATCTCGGTCTCGCTGTTCGAGCGCACGCGGGTGGCGATCACCCAGGGCAGGAATTCCTTGTAGCGCGCGACGTCAGCCACGAGGTCGAACATCTGTTCGGCGCTGTAGGGGACCGTGCGGCTCTCGCGGATGCCGGGCATCAGGCCTGCTGCTTGGCGAGCTTCGCCTCGCGCGCAGCCTTCATTTCCGCGAAATCGTCACCAGCGTGATAGCTCGACCGGGTCAGCGGGCTCGAGGCGACCTGAAGGAATCCCTTGGCGCGCGCGATCGAACCGTAGGCGGCGAACGCCTTGGGCGTCACGAAATCCTCGACCTTGGCATGGCGCGGGGTCGGCTGGAGATACTGGCCCATGGTGATGAAATCGACGTCCGCGCTGCGCATGTCGTCCATCACCTGGTGCACTTCGAGCCGCTGCTCGCCGAGCCCGAGCATGATGCCCGACTTGGTGAAGATCAGCGGATCGTGCGCCTTGACCTCTTCCAGCAGGCGCAGCGATGCGTAGTAGCGCGCGCCCGGCCGGATGGTCGGATAGAGTCGTGGCACGGTTTCGAGGTTGTGGTTGTAAACGTCGGGCCCGGCTTCGCAAATCGCCTCAACCGCGGGCCGCATCTTGTTGCGGAAATCCGGCGTGAGGATCTCGATCGTGGTGTCGGGCGTCTCGCGCCGCAGCGCCTTGATCACCTTGACGAACTGGCTCGCGCCGCCGTCGGGCAGGTCGTCGCGGTCGACGCTGGTGATGACGATGTGCTTCAGGCCCATCTGGCCCGCAGCGATCGCCACGTTCTCCGGCTCCATCGGATCGACCATGCGCGGCATGCCGGTCTTGACGTTGCAGAACGCGCAGGCGCGCGTGCACACGTCACCCAGGATCATCACTGTTGCGTGTTTCTTGGTCCAGCATTCGCCAATGTTCGGACAGGCCGCTTCCTCGCACACCGTGTTGAGGCTGAGGTCGCGCATCAGCTGGCGCGTTTCGTGGTAGCCCTTGCTGACGGGGGCCTTCACGCGGATCCAGTCGGGCTTGCGCTGCCGCTCGGGGCGCGCAGCTTCGGGCGCAGGTGCGGAGGAGAGGTCGTTCATGCGGTCCATCTAGTGCCCGCGAACCGGTCTTGCCAGCCCTTTCCCGGCACGGCATTGGAGCGCGCATGAAGAGCTTTGCAGACCTGATCGACGGCTACCGCAACTTCCGCACGGGCGCATGGTCCACCCAGCGCGAACGCTGGAGCGAACTGGCCGAGGGACAGGCTCCGCAGGTCATGGTGATCGCCTGCTCGGACAGCCGGGTCGATCCGACGCAGATATTCGATGCCGATCCGGGCGAAATCTTCGTCGTCCGCAACGTCGCCGCGATGGTGCCGCCGTTCGAGACGACGCCGGGCAACCACGGCGTTTCCGCGGCGCTCGAGTTCGCGGTGCAGTTCCTCAACGTCCGCGAGATCGTGGTCATGGGGCATGGGCTGTGCGGCGGCTGCAAGGCGGCGCTGACGCAGGACCTGCACGGCACGGAACCCGGCCGGGGCGGCTTCATCGCCAACTGGATCGCGATGCTGGACGATGTGCGCGACCCGATCGCGGCCGAGCTCGGTACCGAGGGCCGCACTGCCGAGCGCGCGATGGAACAGGCCGCGGTCAAGGTCAGTCTTGCCAACCTCCGGACCTTCCCCTGCGTTCAGGAGAAGGAGGCGAACGGAAGCCTCAAGTTGCATGGTGCGTTCTTTGCCATTTCCGACGGCGTGCTCCACCTTCTCGACGAAACCACCGGCGAATTCGTCCCTGCCGAGTAAGCGCTTGCCGCGCCCTCCTCGCGCGCCCATGTAGGCGCGCATGTCCGACGAGCTCCAACACAAGAACATCGCCCTCCTGATCGATTCCGACAACGCCAGCCCGGCGGGAATCGACCCGGTCCTGACCGTCCTGGCCGAACTGGGGCAGGTCAACATTCGCCGCGCCTATGGCAACTGGCGCAAGCCCGCGCTCAAGAGCTGGGCCGACCTCGTCCATCGCTACGGTATCGAACCGCAGCAACAGTTCGACATGACCAAGGGCAAGAACGCCACCGACATGAAGATGACGATCGACGCGATGGACCTGATGTATCGCGGGCGCGTGCACGGTTTCGGGATCATGAGCAGCGACAGCGATTTCATGCCGCTCGCCATGCGCATTCGCCAGGATGGTTATCCGGTCTACGGCTTCGGCAGCGCCAAGACGCCCGAAGCCTTCCGCCAGGCCTGCACCCGCTTCATCGACGTGGAAGCGCTGATCCGGGCGGAAAAGGAAGAACGCGCGAACGGCGCGAAGTCTGCAAGTGCCGCAAAGGGCACGCTCGACGACGATGTGCTGCACCTGCTGTTCGAAGCCTACAACGCCAGCAAGCGCGACGAGAAGGGGTTCGCCAAGGTCTCCGAAATCGGTCAGCGCGCGGGCAACAGGTCGAGCTTCGATACGCGCAACTACGGCTATGCCCGGCTCATCGACTTGATCGAGGCGATCCCGAATTTCGCCGTCGAACGGCGCGAAGGCGGGCAGGTCTGGGTCAAGCGCCTTCGCTGACGCGAAACCGCGCGGCACGAAAAAGGGGCGCGAACCGCAAGGTCGCGCCCCTTTTCATTGGTCTCGGTGGAGAACTACTGTGCCGGAGTGTCGGCCGCCGCGGTGGTCGTGGCGGTGGTCCCGCCCGAGGCCTGCGCATCGGCATAGATCGACCACAGGTTCGCGATCGGCGCGCGCGGGCCCTGGATCCTCCCGAAGGTCGCCTTCGCCTCGGCGAACTGGCCAAGATCGACCTGCGCGATACCGAGACGCGTCAGCACGCGCGCGGTGTCGACGTCAGACTTGGTCAGCGCCAGCTCGTACATTTCGGCGGCCTTCGCGGCATTGCCGAAGTTGAGATACATGTCGCCGGCTGCCGATGCCGCCAATGCACCACTCGCCGAAGCGCGGGCATCACGCTCGAGTTCGGGAAGATCCTCGCGCGCAGGCCCGGATTGGGCCTCCGACGTCGTCTTCGCTTCTGCGACCAGCACGTCGTCCGCCTTGAGCAGGTTCGCGGCGAGACCCTTGTTCACGATACGGCCGACCTCACCCGGCAGGCGACGCGCGTCAGCTGCCGAGATGTAATCGATATAATCGCGCTCGGTGCGCAGGCTGTCGGTGCGATCGGCCAGGCGCAGAATATCGAGAATCGCATTATCGTCGTAGTCATAGAAGCTGCGCTGGACGGCGATCGCATCGCCCCAGATGTCGCTCGAGGGATAATGGGTGACGTAGAGTTCGGCGAACTGCGCTGCCTGATCGGCCAACTGATTGTTGTACGACACGGCGAACCCGCGCTGAATCCACGATTCGTCGATCGGAGCCCCGGCGGCGGCCTGCGCGTCGATTGCCTGCTTCAGGCTCGCGAGGCCCGCAGCGTAGTTCTCTTCCGAGAAATAGGATTCGGCCAGCAGACCCTGTGCGTTCGGGTCGTCGTAACCCGCGGCGATCGCCTGCTCGAACCGGCTGCGTGCCGCGGCCCAGTCCTCGGCCTGGAACGCGAGCTGGCCCGCCGCGAAGAGGTTGAGGCCCTGTTGCTCGGCAGGAACCTTGCCGCTGTCGAGCATCATTTCGATGCCCTGACGCTGGAGCGGCAGGTCCTTGGCAGCCAGGCCGACCGAGTACGTCGCCTGACCGGCGACGAACTTGTCGTCATCGGTCTCGGCCGCGGCGGTCATCGCAGGAAGTGCGGCCTTGAGTGCGGCCGGATCTTCCTTGGCCTGGATACGCGCGGCAAGCGGCTGATAGACCTCGACGAAGCCCTTGGAATAATTGGCCTTGGGGGCCTCTTCCTCGTTCTTCTTCTTCTGGGCGTGGGCGGGCGCTTCGAGCGCGACCGCGCCGATGCCACCGGCAGAGACGAGCGCGAGAGCGAGCGCGAGGTGCGATCCGGCGCGACGGGCGCGCGCTTTCGGAGAGCGGACGAAAGAGAACATCTGGGTATCTCCCATTATCGTGTACGCCATTGAGGCTGGAAAGGTGGGCGGCTAGTGCCGCTTCGGGGGGTTCATTGCAATCGCTTCTAGGGAAAACGTGCTGAACGGGCTTTGAATGCCCTGTACGGCGTCGCTTAGGACGGCTCGCGCCGGAAATGTGGAAAAAGCGACGGCCAGCCCCCATGTGGGGCCGGTTCGTGTGGCGATTCCCTCGCGATTGGCCTAGGCTCGGCGCACAGTTCCCCAGGCAACAGAACGACAGAAAAGAAGTCCGTTGAGCGACGACACCGATACTCTTGCCCCGCCCGCCCCGATGGGTGACTTCGACCGGGTCGACATCGTCGACGAGATGAAGACGAGTTATCTCGATTACGCGATGAGCGTGATCGTGAGCCGCGCGCTGCCCGACGTGCGCGACGGCCTCAAGCCCGTCCATCGCCGCATCCTGTTCGCCAGCCAGGAAGGCGGCTTCGTCGCCGGGCGTCCCTATCGCAAGAGCGCCAAGATCGTCGGCGACGTGATGGGTAACTACCACCCCCACGGCGACAGCGCGATCTACGACGCGCTCGCGCGGATGACGCAGAGTTGGTCGATGCGCGTCCCGCTGATCGATGGCCAGGGCAACTTCGGCTCGATGGACCCCGATCCGCCGGCCTCGATGCGTTACACCGAGGCGCGGCTGGCGAAGGTCGCCAACAGCCTGCTCGACGATCTCGACAAGGATACGGTCGACTTCGCCGACAACTACGACGGCTCCCGCAAGGAGCCGACGGTCCTTCCCGCCCGGTTCCCCAATCTGCTGGTCAACGGCGCGGGCGGCATCGCGGTCGGCATGGCGACTAACATTCCGCCGCACAATCTCGGCGAAGTGATCGACGGCTGTTTGGCCTTCATCGAAGATCCCGGCATCACGACCGAAGAACTGATCGCGATCATTCCCGGTCCCGATTTCCCGACCGCCCCTCTGATCCTCGGCCAGTCCGGAGCGAAGGCCGCCTACACCACGGGCCGCGGCTCCGTTTTGATGCGCTGCCGCCATGACATCGAGTCGACGCGCGGAGCCAAGTCCGACGGTCGCCAGTCGATCGTTCTTACCTCGATCCCCTATCAGGTCGGCAAGTCGGGCCTGGTCGAGAAGATCGCCGAGGCCGCCAAGGACAAG
>CAMPGP010000099.1 GCA_946885545.1 uncultured Altererythrobacter sp. | reverse complement strand
CAGCAGGATGGCGGCGGTGAGGACGTGTTCGTCCACATCAGCGCCGTCGAGCGCGCGGGCCTGGAAGGGCTCGGCGAAGGGCAGGAGCTCGAATTCAACCTCGTCGATCGTGGCGGCAAGGTTTCCGCGCAGGATCTCCAGATTGTCGGGGATGTCGTTCCCGTCGAGGCGCGCAGCGCCGACCGCCCCGATCGCGGCGGCGAGCGCGGCGGTGCCCCGCAGCGCGAACTGACCGGCGAGAAGGCGACCGGAACGGTCAAGTTCTTCAACGCGATGAAGGGCTTCGGCTTCCTCGTCCGCGACGATGGCCAGCCCGATGCCTTCGTGCACATCAGTGCGGTCGAGCGTTCGGGCCTGTCCGCCATCAACGAGGGCGAGCGCTACGAGTTCGACCTCGAGGTCGACCGACGCGGCAAGCACTCGGCGGTCAACCTGGTGCCCGTTCAGGGCTGATCTACCCGCTTTTCCGCGCGGCGTTTGACCGGGCGGCGGCGAATACCTAGACGGCGAATGGCGGCTCCACGGGGCCGCCATTTGTCGTTTTCACTTCCCGATTTCGAAGGACCTGCCGATGTCGATCACTCCGCTGATGCCCGTCTACCCGCGTTGCGGCGTGCGCCCGGTCCGCGGCGACCACTGCCACCTGATCGACGAGGACGGCACGCGCTATCTCGATTTCGCGAGCGGCATCGCGGTAAACCTGCTCGGCCACAGCCACGAAGGGCTGATCGGCGCGATCCAGCGCCAGGCTGCGACGCTGATGCACGTCTCCAACCTCTACGGCAGCCCGCAGGGCGAAGGGCTGGCGCAGCGACTCGTCGACACGACGTTCGCCGACACGGTGTTCTTTACCAATTCGGGTGCCGAGGCGGTCGAGTGCGCGATCAAGGCCGCGCGCGCCTATCACCAGCACGTGGGCGACGAAGATCGCTTCGAGCTGATCACTTTCCGTAACGCGTTCCACGGGCGCACGATGGCGACGATCAGCGCTTCGAACCAGGAGAAGATGCACAAGGGCTTCATGCCCCTGCTCGCCGGCTTCAAGTACGTCGATTTCGACGATCTCGAAGCGGCCAAGGCTGCGATCGGACCCAACACCGCGGGCTTCCTGGTCGAGCCGATCCAGGGCGAGGGCGGCATCCGCCCCGCCTCGATGGAGTTCATGAAGGGCCTGCGCGCGCTCGCCGACGCGCACGATCTCATGCTGGTGCTCGATGAAGTCCAGTGCGGCGTCGCGCGCACCGGCAAGTTCTACGCTTACGAGCACTACGGCATCGAGCCGGACATCCTCGCCACCGCCAAGGGTATCGGCGGTGGTTTCCCGCTCGGCGCCTGCCTCGCCACCGAGAAGGCCGCGCGCGGCATGGGGCTGGGCACCCACGGCTCCACCTATGGCGGCAACCCGCTGGCGATGGCCGCCGGCGGCGCCGTGATGGATGCGGTCGCGAACGACGAATTCCTCGCCGAAGTAACCGACAAGGGCGAGCACCTGCGCAGCCGGCTCGAGCAGTTCATCGGCAACTATCCCGAGCTGTTCGAACTCGTGCGCGGCAAGGGCCTGATGCTCGGCATCAAGATGAAGGTCGAGAGCCGCCCGTTTTACGCCCACTTGCGCGACAAGCATCAGCTGCTGACCGTGGCCGCGGGCGACAACACCTTGCGCGTGCTTCCGCCGCTGGTCGCGGGCGACGCCGAGTTCGACGAGTTCTTCGACAAGCTCTCGGCGGGCGCTGCGGACTACCGGGTGCCCGAGGCTGCGTGATGGCGCCGCGGCATTTCCTCGACCTTTCGGACGCGGGAACCGATGCCCTCGCGGCGATGATCGACGATGCGCAAGCGCGCAAGACGGCGCGCGCCGGATGGCCGAAGGGCCGGCCCGATGCCCACGCGCCGCTCGCGGGCCACGTGCTGGCGATGGTGTTCGAGAAGAGCTCGACCCGCACGCGGGTCAGCTTCGATATCGCCATGCGCCAGCTCGGCGGCTCGGCGCTGGTGCTCGATTCGGCTTCCAGCCAGCTCGGGCGGGGTGAATCGATCGCCGATACCGCGCGCGTGCTCAGCCGCATGGCCGACGCGATCATGCTGCGAACCGACGATCATGCCAAGGCCGAGGAGATGGCCCGCCACGCCACCGTCCCGGTGGTCAACGGCCTGACCGATCGTTCGCACCCGTGCCAGATCGTCGCGGACCTTCTCACCGTGATCGAGCAGGGCAAGCCTCTGCCCGGGCTCGAGCTCGCCTGGTTCGGCGACGGTAACAACGTGCTCCATTCGATCCTCGAAGCTGCCGCGCTGTTCCGGTTCAACGTGCGCATCGCGACTCCGGCAGGCTATGAACCCGATGCCGCGTTCGTCGAGCTGGCGCGCGGCGCGGGCTCCACGGTCACGCTCACGAACGATGCGGCGGCCGCGGCGGCAGGTGCCGACATTCTCGTTACCGACACATGGGTTTCGATGGGGCAGGAGCACGCTGCTACGAAGCTGGAGGCGATGGCCCCGTTCCAGGTCGACGAGGCGCTGATCGCCCGCGCGAAGCCCGATGCGCGCTTCCTCCACTGCTTGCCCGCGCACGTGGGCGAGGAGGTCAGCGAGGGCGTGTTCGAAGGCGCTCAGTCGGTCGTGTTCGACGAGGCCGAGAACCGAATTCACGCGCAGAAATCCATCCTGCTGTGGTGCTTCGGGATGCTCTGAGCGCGCACGCCTTACTTTTCAGCGGTCAGCCCCCATATGCGCGCGATGACCGAACAGGCCGAAACCTACGCCGACAAGCTTCTCGGCTTCACCATTCCTGGACGTAACGCCCGCGGCAAGGCCGTGCGGCTCGACCGTGCGGTGGACGAAATCCTCGCCGCGCACGACTATCCGCCCGCGATCACCCACCTGTTGGCCGAAGCGCTCGTGCTGGCATCGCTTCTCGGCGGGTTGCTCAAGGACGAGACCGGCCAATTGACCATGCAGGCGCAGACCGAAGGCGGGGTCGTGAGCCTGCTGGTATGCGATTATCGCGACGGTGCGCTGCGCGGCTACGTCGATTTCGATCGCGCGCGCCTCGCCGAGCTTGGTGCCAATCCCTCGCTCTTCGCGCTGTTCGGCAAGGGCTATCTCGCGATCACGTTCGACATGGCGGGCGGCAAGGGCCGCTATCAGGGGATCGTCCCGCTGGAAGGAGAATCGCTCGCAGAGGCATGCGAGGCCTACTTTGCGCAGTCGGAACAGGTCCCCACGATGATCCGCGTCGCCGCGCGTGCGGGGCGCGACGGATGCCTCGCCGGCGGCGTTCTGGTCCAGCACCTTCCCGACGGGGAAGAGGGGCGCGATCGGCTGCATGCGCGGATGGACCATCCCGAATGGGAACATGTCGCGGTGCTCGCCGGGAGCACGCGGCACGATGAACTGGTCGATCGATCGCTGTCACTCGAAGCGCTCGTCTGGCGTCTGTTCCACGAGGAGGACGAAGTCCGCATCCAGCCCGGAGCGCCTGTCGCCAGAGGGTGCCGCTGTTCGATCGCGCATTACGAGGGTGTGATCGGGCGCTTTCCCGAAGCCGATCGGGCGGACATGCGCGACGAGAACGGGAAAATTCTCGTCGATTGCGCGTTCTGTTCGAAAGTCTTCGAAATCCAGGCCTGATCGGTCTGTCGCGTATATGCAACGACTTGTCGGTCGAATCGTGCTAATGCGTCAGCGATCAGGCGGCAGAGACGGGAGGTCTCGAATGCGAAACAGGCTTACGGCCGCCCTGCGGCCCGTCACGGTGATATTGGCGCTCGCGTCCGGGGCTGTACTGCTTCCGGCTGCCGCGCAGACCCCCAGCCTCGCCATGCTCGACGGGCTCACGCCGGGTCAATGGCAGCTGCGATATCGCGACGGTTCCGCCCCAGAGAGCATTTGCGTCCGTTCCGGGCGCGATCTCATCCAGTTGCGCCACCGGCGCAGCGGCTGTTCGCGCTACGTCGTCGAAGACGGGTCCAACGAGGTGACCGTCCAGTACACTTGCCGCGGAAGCAATTACGGCCGCACGAGCATTCGGCGCGAAACCTCGTCGCTGGTTCAGGTCGAAAGTCAGGGAATCGCGGGCGGCTTGCCCTTCCAGTTCACCGCGGAGGCTCGCCGGACCGGCGCCTGCTCCTGAGCGCATCACGCGCGACGGTTTCGATTGCCCCTCCCGGCAATCCGCCCTAGCGCCGACGGCGATGCGATCGGAAGCCGACAATCGAACAGCGCGGGCCGTCGTCCTGCTGTCGGGCGGGCTCGATTCGATGGTATCGGCGGCTATTGCGCGTGAGCGCGGCTTTGCCCTCCAGGCTCTTACGATCGACTACGGCCAGCGCCACTGGGTCGAGATCGACGCCGCCCGGCGCATTGCGCGCGAACTCGGGTGCGAACGGCACGTCGTGCTCCCGCTCGACCTTAGGGCTTTCGGCGGATCCGCGCTTACCGACGACATCGACGTGCCCACCGAAGGCGTGGGATCCGGCATTCCGGTCACCTACGTACCGGCGCGAAACATCGTCTTCCTCTCGCTCACACTGGCGTGGGCCGAGGCGGTGAGCGCGAGCGACATATACATCGGGGTCAATGCGCTCGACTATTCGGGCTATCCCGACTGTCGACCGGAATTCATCACCGCGTTCGAAGAAATGGCGCGGCTCGGTACCAAGGCCGGAGTGGAGGGACGCGGCGTCGCCATCGTCGCGCCGCTTCAGCACATGACCAAGGCGCAGATCGCCGCCGAAGCCGCGCGGCTCGGGCTCGACCCGGGCTTGAGCTGGTCGTGCTACGCCCCGACCGAGCACGGCCATGCATGCGGGCTATGCGACAGCTGCCGTTTGCGTCAGAAGGGCTTCGCCGAGGCGGGGCTGGAGGACGGGATCACTTATGAACGACACGCAGACTGACGCGACCGCACAGCCGACGGCTGCGAGGCCGGAGAAGGACAAGGTTCCGGCCTACAGCTGGTACGCCCTCGGCGTCCTCGTCATCGTCTACGTGCTCAATTTCATCGACCGCCAGATCCTCTCGATCCTGGCGAACGACATCAAGCTCGATCTCGGGGTGGAGGACGATTACCTCGGCTTCCTCTACGGGACCGCCTTCGCTGTGTTCTATGCGCTGTTCGGGATACCTCTCGGGCGGCTCGCCGACAGCTGGAAGCGCATCCGCCTGATGAGCATAGGGCTTGCGCTATGGTCCGCGATGACGGCGCTGTCGGGCTTCGCAAAGAATGCGAGCATGCTCACGGCCGCGCGGATCGGCGTCGGCGTGGGCGAAGCGACCGCCAGCCCGGCCGCCTATTCGCTGATCTCGGACTGGTTTCCCGCAAGACTGCGAGCCACGGCGCTCGCGATTTATTCCTCGGGTCTCTACATCGGCGGCGGGGTTTCGCTGCTGATCGGCGGGCTCGTGGTGGAGAACTGGAATGCCGCCTATCCCGATGGCGGCCCGCTGGGCCTCGTCGGATGGCAGGCCGCCTTCCTCTCCGTTGGCATACCGGGCCTGCTGCTCGCCCTCTGGGTCCTGTCCCTGCGCGAGCCGGTCCGCGGCGCAATCGACGGCCTGCCGACGCCCGAAGATCCGAAGCCCTTCCACGGCTTTGCGCAGGAACTGCTGCAGGTCATCCCCCCGTTCACCCTCGTCGGGGCGGCGATGCGCGGCATGCGCGCGCTCGCGATCAATGTAGCGGGCGCGGTCTTCTTCGCGGGGATGGTGGTGTTCCTTTCGGCGTACGTGCCCGCCACGTCCGCGCTCGTGCCCGGCGTGTCCGACCAGTGGCTGTTCCTGGGTGTAGGGTACTACGCCGTGTTCAGCTGGGCGATGTCGCTCAAGGCGCGCGACTTACCGACATATCGCCTGACCTGGGGCTCGCCCGCCTTCCTTACGATTGTGCTGGGCTATGGCACCGTCGCCTTCGTCGCCTACGCCGCGTCCTACTGGGGTGCGCCGTTCGCCGAACGCGAGCTGGGCGCGAGCAAGAGCGATCTGGGATGGTTCCTCGGCGCCCCTTCGGCGGTCGCGGGTTTCCTGGGCGTGATCGGCGGGGGCCGCATGGCCGATTACCTGCTCGAACGCCGGCCGACCGGACGCGTGCTCGTCGTGATGTTCGGCCTGCTCACCACCGTTCCGCCGCTAGTCGTCGCCTACAACACCGCGAGCCTGCCGGTGTTCTACGTCGCAAGCTTCTTCGCCCAGATGCTGTCCGCTTCGGCGCTCGGAGCTGCGGCCGCCAGCAGCCAGGCGCTCGTCCTGCCGCGGATGCGCGGGCTGGCGACGGCCACGTTTTTCCTGTCCACCACGCTCATCGGGCTCGGCATCGGCCCGTTCATGGCCGGCTACGTGTCGGCCACCAATGGCGACGATCTCTCGATCGGGATCATGTCGACGCTCGTCGCGGTGCCGTTCGGCTTCGTGCTGCTGCTCGCAGCGCTCAAACTGGTGCCGGCCGCGGCGGCGAGCGTGGTCGAGCGCGCGCGCGCCGCGGGCGAGGTTCTACCCTGAGCCGCTAAGCGGCGCGCCGCCTAGCGGCGCTCCAAGACCCCGCAGGCGATGCGCGAGCCGGCATTGCCGGTCGGGTCGGTACGGTAGTCGTCGGCGTCGGCATGGACGACGATCGCAGTCCCGTCGGTGTCGAACAGCCAGGCGAGCGCCCGGTCGCGATCGCTTCCGAGGTCGATCGTCGCGGTCGCGGTGCGGTTGGGTCCGACGACCAGGTTGGGCAAATCGCCGAAGTGGCTCCCGGCCGGATTGTCGCTACCGTGCTGCCGGTCGGCCGGATTGAGGTGACCGCCCGCGGAGGTGAAGTCGGGCGCCGTGCAGCGGCCCGTCGTATGGAGATGAAACCCGTGCGTTCCCTCGGGAATGCCCGTCACCGCCACCGCCAGCGAAACCTGCTCGCCATTTGCCAGCAGTTGCGCGGTTCCGGCCGGCACGCCGTTCGAGAGGCTCAAGGTCGCGGCGCCCAGCCGTTCTTCCGGCAATTCGCCCATCGTTGTGCACCCTGCGAGCGAGGCTGCTGCGAGGATCGGGATCAGAGCGATCGAAGGCTTGCGTCGGGTCATGCGGAGGCTCCTGTTGCGATGATTTCATTGACCCAACGAAAAAGGGGCCGGATTGCTCCGGCCCCTCTCTCTGAAATCTTCGCTTGCGCGAGACTTACATGCCCGAACCCGGACCGTAGGTGATTTCCACACGACGGTTCTGGAGTTCGCGAACGCCGTCCGCGGTCGGAACGCGCGGCTGCGATTCGCCGAAGCCTTCGCTCGAGATTCGACCGTCGGGGATGCCCCGGCCACCGAGGTACGAACGAACCGAGGCGTTGCGGCGATCGGCCAGACCTTCGTTGTAGGTCGTGGTACCCGAACGGTCGGTGTGACCGGCCAGCATGACCGCGGCGGTGCCGCAGTTGGTGTAGGCCGACACGGCGTTGTCGAGAATGGTCGCTGCCTCGGGCGTGATGTCCGACTGATCCCACTCGAAGAACACGATGTACGGGCCCTTGTTG
>CAMPGP010000098.1 GCA_946885545.1 uncultured Altererythrobacter sp. | reverse complement strand
CAGCCCCCCTCCTCTTGCCGGAGAGGATTTTCCTACACCCCATCTTTTGTGCCATGAGCCGGAAATGACCATCGCCCGCGCCCTTCTTGCCCTGCATTTTCGCGGCTTCGCGCGGGGCGAAGTTTTTCTCTCCAGGACTGTGGTCCAACCGGTCCATGTCTCAACGTATCATCGGCCGCAGCAATGCCTCTGACCCTCGCCACTCAGTCCCTCGGCGAGCCCGAGATCTTCGCCTCGCTCCAGGGCGAGGGGCCGAGCGCGGGGCGGCCGGTCGCCTTCCTGCGCCTGTCGCGCTGCAACCTTGCGTGCCAGTGGTGCGACACCGCCTATACCTGGCACTTCACGGGCGACGAGCGGCCGCATCGATCGGGCGAGACTTACGATCGCAAGGCGAACCAGCTGACCCTTTCCGAAGCCCAAGTGGCGGAGCGGATTGCCGCGCTGGGGCAGGATCGGCTGGTAATCACCGGCGGCGAGCCGATGCTCCAGGCGGGCGCGCTCGCGACGCTGCTCGAACTGCTGCCCGACATGACGGTGGAGATCGAGACCAACGGCACCGTCGCCGCCCCGCCCCGGCTCGACGTGCGAATTGACCAGTACAACGTCAGCCCCAAGCTGGCGCACAGCGGCAATCCGGCCGAACTCGCGCTGCTGCCCGAACGGCTCGACGCCTACGCGACCGATACGCGCGCCTTCTTCAAGTTCGTGATCGCCCAACCGGGCGACATCGAAGAGGTGCTGGCACTCAAGGAGCGCTACCGGTTCCGGCCCGGCCACGTGTTCCTGATGCCCGAGGGGACAGACAGCACGACGATCCGTGCGCGCGAAGAATGGCTTGCGCCGCTATGCATCCAGCACGGCTTCCGGATGAGCGACCGTCTGCACATCCACCTCTACGGCGATACGCGCGGCACGTGAGATCCGGCGTCAGCGCCCCTGCGAACGCCAGCGGCGGACGACGCGCTGAACCGCCTCTTCCTCGCCCCCGCCTTCGTTCCACAGGGCAACGAAGCTCGGGTCTTCGGAAGCGGGGCGCTTGGCCTCTTCGAGGTTGTCGAAGCTGACGCGGATCGGGATCGCGACGCCTTCGCCGCAGATGATGCATTCGCGGTTGCGCAGCGCGGGAATCGAATCGAGGAACCCGCGCGCGCCTTCGGGCATGGCGGCCTTCACGAAAGCCTGGTCGCGTTCGTTGTTGAGGCGCATCGAGATGATCGTGCCGCACTGCGACAAGACGCCTTCGGCAAGGTCGCTCGGACGCTGGGTGATGAGGCCGAGACTGATCCCGTACTTGCGCCCCTCTTTGGCGATGCGGCTGAGGATGTTGCCGACCGAAGACCCATCGGCGTTCGCCTCGTTGGGCACGTAGCGGTGGGCTTCCTCGCATACGAGCAGGATCGGCCGCGTCTTTTCCTCGCGGCCCCAGATCGCAAAGTCGAAAACCAGTCGGCTGAGCACCGCGACCACCGTGCTGGTGATGTCGGAAGGCACGCCGGAAACGTCGATGATCGAAATCGGCTTGCCCTCGCCTGGCATGCGGAAGACCTTGGCAATGAACTCGGCCATCGTGTCGCCCACCAGCATGCCCGAGAACATGAACTGGTAGCGCGGATCGGCCTTGAGCTCGTCGAGCTTGGTCTTGATCCGCATGAACGGCGCGGTGTTTGTCGCCTTGTCGAGCTTGCCCATCTCGTTCTGGATTTCGTTCGACAGGTCCGAGAGGAGATAGGGGATCGGAGAATCGACCGTGATCTTGCCCATCGTCTCGGCCAGGCGGTTCTTGGCGCGCGAGCGAAGCAGGCACTTGGCGAGGATGTCCATGTCCACCTGCCGCTCGTTGCCGTTCGAGGTCAGCAGTACTTCGCAGTGTTCCTCGAAGTTCATCAGCCAGTAGGGCAGCTGGAGGTTCGAGACGTCGAGGATCAGCCCGGTCTGCCGGAACGCCGAGGCGTATTCGCCGTGCGGGTCGACCATCACGATATGGCCTTCGGGCGCCGCGTCGCAGATGCGGTGCAGGATCAGCGCCGCGCTGGTCGACTTGCCGGTGCCGGTCGAGCCGAGGAGTGCGAAGTGCTTGCCCAGCATTGCGTCGATATAGAGCCCGGCGCGGATGTCGCGCGTGGGATAGACGGTGCCGATCGGGATGCTCGCGCGGCCGTCGCTGGCGTAGATGTGGCGCAGGTCCGAGGTCGTCGCGGGATAGATCTTGGCGCCGGGCACCGGGTAGCGGGTCACGCCGCGCCGGAAACCGTGGATGCGCCCGGTGAGCTTCTCTTCGGTCCCTTCGCCGAGGAAGTCGATGTCGGCGAGAATCCCGCCGCCCTGTCGCCGTTCCTGCCGCTGGTTGCGGACACTGGCGAGGAGCCAGGAATTGCCGACGCGGATCTTGATCTGGCTGCCGACCTGTCCGGCGAGCGCGACCGAGGGGTCCTCGTCCGCCATGCACTCGTTGAGGCGCTGAATGTCCAGAGTGATCTGCGAGCCCGATCCGGCAACCTCGACGACCACGCCGATTGCCCGACTGGCGTTGTCGGCCTTGTCCGGCGCGACGGCAACATCGGCGGGGCGCACGGCGCGATGCCGCGCAGCCGCCTGCGGGAAGTCCTCGTGCGGAGCCGCGGCGGGGTCGAGCGACTGGCGCCGATCGAAGTTCCCGTTGCCGATATCGGTCATGAAATTAGCACGTCCCTTCGATTGCCCCAGCGTGCGGGCGTAGCGCGGACGAGGTTAAGATCGGGTCAACGGCGCTGCCAGCCAACCTAGATCAGCGCGAAGAGACGGCCCGCGACCCAGCCCGTGCCGACCGACAGGAATACCGCGATCAGGCCGTAGAACAGCGACTGACGCTCCGCGAACACCTCGACGAAGCGTTCGAAACCGACCTTGCGCACTTCGACCTCCGCGATCGCCGAAGCGATCACCCTTCCGCGCGTGATGGCGAACGTCTCGGCGGTATAGATGCCGGTCTGCACGTTCGAAGGCAGCGAGATCCGCGCCTGATAGAGCACCTGCTCGCTGATCTGCACGCCCCCGGTCAGCTGCTTGTAGAGGCCCTGGCGGCTCCTCAGGTCGACCAGACCGGCGTTGAAGCGCGCCTGCTCCTCGGGATCGATCGTTCCGCTGGGTGAAAGCTGGAGGTAGTCTAGCCCGAGTTCGTATATCGCCGCGGTCCTCTCGTCGACGATGTCCGCGATCGGCCGCGAGGATGCGACCGCGAAGAACGCCGGCGCGGACTGGAACGCGGTGTTTTCCGCGTTGACCCAGATGCCGCCCACGCGCGCCTTCTCGCGCACCGCGATCGGCTCGGTCGGCCCCTTGAGCACGACCACGATATCGTAATCGCGCCCGGCCCGTGAGCCGGAAGGGTCGAGGATTGCCCCGAAGAGCAGCAGCTCGGTACCCGTAAAGCCTTGCCGCACCTGGATATCGTCCTGCGACACCTCGGGTACGAGGATCGGATCGCGCTGACCCGAGAGCATGAGCAGCGCCGCGAGGAGGAACAGCCACCTCACAGCGGCACCACGGTATATATCTCGTCCGGACGCACGAACAGGCCGAAGAACATTCGGATCGCGATCAGGAGCACGATCGCCGCGAGCGCCAGGCGCAGATACTCGGGCTTGAACTTTTGCGCGACCTGCGTGCCGATCTGGGCGCCCGTCACCGAACCGATCAGCAACAGCGCGACCAGCACGATATCGACGGCATGCGTCGTCAGCGCGTGCATCATCGTGGTCACCATAGTGACGAACAGGATGTTGAACAGCGAGGTACCGACCACGACGTTGGCGCTCATCCCGAGAATGTAGAGCATCGCGGGCACGAGGATGAAACCGCCGCCGACGCCCATGAGCATCGTGAGCGCCCCCACCGCCACCCCAAGCAGCGCGGGCGCAATCGGCGAGATGTAGAGCCCCGAACCGTAGAATCGCCAGCGCAGCGGCAGCACCGCCACCAGCCGGTGATGGCGACGCTTCATCGCCTGCTTCTTCTCGCTGCGTTCGGAGGGACGCACCGCCTGCCATGCCTCGCGCGCCATGAGCGAACCGATCGTACCCAGCATGACGACGTAGAGGATGTTGATGACCGTATCGATCTGCCCGATCGACTGGAAGAACCGGAACAGCAGCGCCCCGATGCCCGCGCCGATCACGCCCCCGCCGATCGTCACCGCGCCCATGCGATAATCCACGCCGCCGCGCCTGCCGTGGGCGAGCACGCCGGTCACGCTCGCGCCGGTAACCTGGGTCGAAGCCGACGCTGCGGCGACGGTCGGCGGCACGCCGTAGAAGATCAGCAGCGGCGTGGTGAGGAAGCCGCCGCCCACGCCGAACAGGCCGGACAGAATTCCGGTCAGCACCCCCAGCGCGACGATCACCAGCCCGTTGACCGAAAGATTGGCAATGGGGAGGTAGACGTCCATCCGCCTGCCCTAACCGAGCGCAGCGGCGGTTGAAAGCAGGCGGTTCAAAATCCGGTCGAAAGCGTCATCGCCACGCCGGCACCGGGTGCTGCTTCGCCCGCGACGCGCACACGGTAATCCACCGCAATACGCGCGGGAGCGCCGCCGACCTCGAGGTCAAGAGTCGCGGTGGGCCCGAGATCGAGCCGCGCGGCCCCCTTTTGCGCGCCGCCCCAGGCCCCCGCGCCCGCCCTCACGGCCGCGAGGTCGAAATTCGCGACCGCGCGATCGATCCGCGCCTGTCCATCGACGAAGGCGGTGGCGAACCGCCCGCCCACGTAGCCCGCCTGCACATATGCCTCGCCACGCATCCCCAACGGGAGGTCGGCGGCGGGCAATTCGGTCACGGCAAACACCGCGGGGCGCAGTTCGGCCTCGGACGATCCGGGACGGGCGAGGCGCAGCTCCGAGTAGAGCGCCACCGGCACCCCGCGCAGCGGCCGGGCCGAGAAGCCTGCCGCGATCTCGCCTTCCCCGTCGCGCCCGAAAGCTCGTGTCGCGCGAACGTGCGCGGCCGGATCGATGTCGCTCCCTGGCGCCAGCCGGTAGCGAACCACCGCGCCCGCCTGGCTAGCACCGTAGCTGGGCGCCAGCGCGGCTCCGCCGACCTGCCGGTTGCGACCGGAGCGCAGCAGGAGCCACGAATCGAACGACCAGCGATCGGCACGGGCCGACCGCATCGGCGGCCCTGGGAAGGGCACGGCGCGGGTCGCCTTCGTGACTGGTGCAGTCGTGTTGGCGCGCATCAGCGCCGCGATCTCGGAGGGGACGGGAAGTTCGGCGGTCGCCGCGAGCCACAGCATGTGATGCCCCGCCATTGCCTGTCCGCTTGGAAACGAACCCGGAATCGGCGGCATCGCGCTCGGCCCGACGACCGGCGGCGGAACGGGCGCCAGTTCGAGCGGAACCGGGGTAGTCGCCTCGCGCCAGGTGGGGTGCCGCATCTCTGGGATGCTCCTCGCGGAAGAAGGGGCAGGCTCGCTGGCATACCCGGCGAAGACCGCGTTCTGGCCCAGTGGCAAAGCGAGGTCTGGAAATGGGGATTCCCAGGTAATCGCACGCGCCCCGATCCATGCGAGCAAGAGCGCCGCCAGAACTGCGAGCGGCTGTCCGCGTCGGCGAGCGGCCGGTTCGATCACGCGATCCCCTCGCGCAAGACCAGTGCCGGATGCGCGGAATGTTCGGTCTTGTCCCAGCGGAAGGCCTGGCCGCGCAGACTGTGCACGTAGGCGACCAGCGCTCTGCGACCCGCCATGATCGCGATCACGTTCGCCACGGGGATCCGCAGCACCGCCCGCACGCCTTCGATCGGGCCGTATTCGCGCGCCGTGAAGGCGAAGCGCGAGGCGCAACGCCATGCGAAGCTGGCCAGGTTCGCGACCAGGATCGGCACGAGTGCCGGCGAGAGGTCGATCGCCCTGCCTGCGTTCGCAAGCCCGAGCGCCCAGGCGAGACCGCCCACGATGAGTACCAGATATGCGGTCGCGAGGATCAGGGCGGTCAGCGGGCCGCGACGGTCGCGCAGTCGCATCCAGATTTCCGCCGGCGATCGGTGCCAGCCCAGCCTGTCCCACCCCTGAAATGCGATACCGTAGATCCAGCGCGTCTTCTGCCGCACGGCCGGACCGAGCCGGTCGGGAAAATAGGCGCGCGTCGCGATCAGACGCCCGTCGGTCGCGCGGCGGCGCAGAAAGCGGGTCCTGCCGCCCATCTCGGCGATCCCAAGTCCCAATTCATAATCTTCGGTGAGGCAATCGGCGGCAAACGGCGCGCCTCCGCTTCGCATCGCGGCGAGGCGCCCCAGCGCATCGCGGGAGATGCCGCAACCCACACCCGCCAACGGGATGCCCGCCCCCAGAGCGTCGCGCACGACGAGGGCTTTCCCGTGGGCTTCTGCAAATTCTTCACAGTAATGGCTGCCGACCCAGCGCGACCGAGGCTGGGGCAACGGCAGGACGGGAAGCTGGACGAGATCGGCGCGGCCAAGGCTGCAGCGGATCAGCGCGAGCGCGGCGGGATCGACCATGTCTTCCGCGTCGTGCAACACCACCGCCGCGGCCCGACGGCCCGATCGCGCCTCGTCGTCCTCGAGCGCGGAATAGAGACGATTGAGGCAATCGGCCTTCGTGGTCGGGCCATCGTCATCATGGACGACCAGCCGGACCCGCGGATCGCAGCCGGCCGCGGAGGCGACTGCCTCCACCGTTTCCGGATCGTTGCGATAGCAGCCGACGTAGATGCGCATATCCTGCTCTCGCCAGACGTGCAGCATGTGCCTGATCGTTGCGCCGATTACCGCGCGTTCGCACCAGGCCGGAACGAAGATCGCCGCGGCCCCGACATCCGCCCCATCGGTTGCCGTTGCTCGCTGCGGATCGAAGCGCAGGGTCGGCGCCCGCCCGGTCAGCCGCAGCCAGAGCCAGGCGATATCGACCGCGAATTCGTCGATCGCGCCGACGAGGAAGAACACGCCCGCGAACAGCAGCAACTCGCGTTCGACGAGCAGCACCCAATCGAGCAACGAAAAGTCCCCCGAAATCATCCTCTTCCCCCCGCCATCCTCCTATCCAAGGTCGGCAAGCCTTGCAACGCGCAAAGAAATCCGAAATGGAGCGGACGCAATGACCCCATCATCCCGTCCAATCCGTTCGTTCTTCGCTCCCGTCCGCGCGCTCTTCGTCGGCGACGCTTCGGCGGGCGTGTTGCTCATTCTCATTGCGCTGGCGGCAATGCTGCTCGCCAATTCGCCGCTCGCGCAGCAATACGATCAGCTATTTCATGGGAAGCTTTCGTTCACCCCCATTCCCAAGCTCGACACGCTGCACCTGTGGGTAAACGACGGGCTGATGGCGATATTCTTCTTCGTCGTCGGGCTGGAAGTGAAGCGCGAGTGGATCGAGGGTCAGCTCAGTTCGGCCGAGCAGCGGCGGCTCCCGATCCTCGCCGCGATTGCGGGCATGGCGGTACCCGCCGCGGTTTTCATGTTCTTCGTGCAGGGCGAATCCCCGCAGCTCATGCGGGGCTGGGCGATCCCGGCGGCGACGGACATCGCCTTCGCGATGGGCGTGCTCGGGCTCCTCGGCAGCCGCGTACCGGCTTCGCTCCGCCTGTTCCTGCTGACCGTCGCGAT
>CAMPGP010000097.1 GCA_946885545.1 uncultured Altererythrobacter sp. | reverse complement strand
CTACGGTGACGCTGCTCGACGAGAACGACAAACCGGTGAAGTACCAGATCGTCGGCCAGACCGAAGCGGACGCCAACCAAGGGCGGATCAGCTACAACTCGCCGCTCGGCCGCGCGCTGATCGGCAAGTCGGTGGGCGACGAGATCGAGGTGACCGTGCCATCGGGCGACAAGTTCTACCTCGTCGACAAGATCGAATTTATCTGATCTGCCACTTCCAGTCCCCGCCACGCCGGGGACTGGCAAGTCGCATCACACCTCCGGCGTGAGCAGCCGGTGCAGGTGGACGATCACGTACTTCATCTCCGCATCGTCGACCGTGCGCTGCGCATTGGCGCGCCACGCCTCGACGGCACCGTCGTAGTCGCTGAAAACGCCGACGACGTGGATGCTTTCCGGGTCCTGGAACTCGATCGAGCGCGGATCGGTCACGCGGCCACCCATGACGAGGTGCAGCCGCTGCTTGGCTTCGGTTTCTTCCATTTTCGTGTCTCGAAGGTCTGGGGAGAGGTTGCCCGCGCCATTAAAGCAAACGGCGCGGCAGGCAACCCCGCCGCGCCGTTCGCGTGCAGCTGAAAGCCGCGATCAGTTCGCCATGCGCGCGCGCAGGTCGCGGACCTTGCGGCCGGTCTTCTTGCCTACGTCGCGGGTGAGGCGGCGCGCGGTGTCGCTCGCCACGCTACCCTGCAGGCCCGCCTGTCGGCGCAAGTCGCGCGCGCCGTCGCCGAGCGCATCACCCAGGTCCTCAAGACGGTCGCCGCCGGTACGTGCCGCGCTGGTGAGATTGTCGATCATGCTGGTGCCGTAGGCGAGACCGAGTTCGGCAACCATCGCTGCCAGCGCCGAACCGCGCTTCGTCGCCCTCTTGCGCATGCGGCGACCGGGTCCGGGCACCATGCTCGCTACGATCACGCCGATCGCGACGCCGCCGACGACGGTCGCCACCGGATGTTCCTTGACGAAGGCGGTCGCGTTGTCGCGCGCTTCTCGGGCGTATTCGCCGACAGTGCGGTTGGCATGACGCTGCTGGCCTGCTTCGATGCGGTTCTTGAGTTCTTCGCGCTTTTTCTTGTCGGCCATGGCCTTGTCTCCGCTGAAATGGGTCGTCGTGGTCCGAACGGGCTCAGTCGCCTTCGGGTTCCTCGGGTTCTTCTTCGTCGTCGCCCTCCGCGTCCTCGCCCGTGATCAGCGCGATCAGCGGGTTGCGCGACAGCCACAACACGATCGCCGCGACCAGCGTGATCAGCACGCCGCGGTTGTTCTCCGCCACGTCGACGGCTTCCTCGAGCACCTCGTTCGCGCCATTGGCGACGCGGTCGAGCAAGCGCTCGCCGATGCCCTTGGTCGTGAGATCGGCGCGCAAGTGCGCAACATCCGCCTTGACGAGAGCGAACGCCGCGTCGCGCAGCGCGCGGTCCTCGATCATTTTGCGTTCGGGATCGGCCATGTCAGTCGTCCCCGAAACTGTCGCCGGCGTCGCGGAAATGGCCGAGTGCCTTGCGCGCGAGGATCACCCCGATGACGATCAGTACGCCCGACACCAGCGCCATCGCACCCCAGATCGTGAAGATCGGCGCGAGCGCGATTACCGCGCCAACGACGAGCCCGATCAACGCTGTGTGGATCATCGCGAAGGCGACCAGGCCGTGGATGACGCCCCATTTGCCCTTGTGCGCGACGAACACAGCGCGGCTCTTCTGGAATGCCTTTTCCGCCTCGAGATAGGTCTTGCCGTCGTCGAGCAGCGCGACGAGATCGTCGGTCAACGAGAAGCCCGAGCGCGGCTCGTCGGCCGCGCCCGGTTCCTCGTCGCCCTCCTGCACATGTGGCAGGGGCTCGTCGTTCATGGTTGTCACCCCCGGAGTATGGGGATCAGTCGCGGCTGCCGCGGAACATCCGCGCCAGCATGAACCCCGCGACCGCGGCGATGCCGACGGCGAGGCCGGGGCTCTTGCGAACCATCTCGCGCGCATCCTCGCTCAGGTCGTCCACACTCTTCTGGTCGAGCTTGACCGAGGCATCCTGCAGGCTGCGCGACGCCTTACGAGCATAATCGCCGTACTGCGCACCGAACTTCTCGTCGATTGCGAGGGCGTTTTCCGACACCATCTTGCTCAGCGAAGACAACGCTTCGCTGGCCTTGCCCTTGCCTTCGGTGGCGAGTTCCTTGCTCTTGCCCTTGGCCTGCTGACCATAGGCCTTCGCTTCGGCCACCCAATCTTCCGAACGGCCCTTGGCCTGGTCGCGATAGGTCGTCGCGCGGTCGGCGGCTTCGGCCTTCAACGCGGCGGCGCCGGCCTTGGCTTCTTCCAAGGCGGAGTTGAAGCGCGACTTCGCTTCCGTGCGATGGCTGCTATTGGTGTTGGATGCGGCAGCGGGCGTAGACGCCGTCGTCTGCTTCGCAGCCGACTTGCGCGCCGGGGACTTCTTCTTGGTCGTAGTGGTGGGGGTGGTCGCGTCAGCCATGTCTCTATCCTTAGCCCTCAGAAATTCGTTTCCCGCCGCGGATCGGCGGCGGTCTAGCCGTTCCATGCTGCAACGCAACTTGCGTGGCATTGTTCCGGCGCATAGAGGAGCGCCGGAGAACGCTAGCGCTCCCGATATGGGGGTGTGCTATTCCATTACAACACCTTGCCGCACCGGAGCACCCCATGACCGCCATCATCGATCTTCACGGCCGCGAAATCCTCGATAGCCGGGGCAATCCCACGGTCGAGGTCGAAGTTCTGCTCGAAGACGGCAGCTTCGGCCGCGCGGCGGTTCCCTCCGGCGCATCGACCGGCGCGCACGAGGCGGTCGAGCTGCGCGACGGCGACAAATCGCGCTACATGGGCAAGGGCGTGACGAAGGCGGTCGACGCGGTAAACGGCGAGATCGCCGACGCGATTCTCGGCCTCGATGCCGAAGACCAGCGCGACATCGACCTCGCGATGATGGCCCTCGACGGCAGTGCCAACAAGTCGCGCCTTGGCGCCAACGCGATCCTCGGCGTCAGCCTCTCGGTGGCGAAGGCCGGGGCGAACGCGCGCGGACTGCCGCTCTACAGCTACGTCGGCGGCGTTTCGGCGCATGTCCTGCCGGTGCCGATGATGAACATCATCAATGGCGGAGAGCACGCCGACAACCCGATCGACATCCAGGAATTCATGATCATGCCGATCGGCGCCGAGACGCTGGCCGACGGCGTGCGCTGGGGCGCCGAGGTGTTCCACACGCTCAAGAAGGGGCTGGCGGACAAGGGTCTCTCGACCGCGGTCGGCGACGAGGGCGGCTTCGCCCCCGACCTCGCCAGCACGCGCGCCGCGCTCGACTTCATCATGGCCTCGATCGAGCAGGCGGGCTTCAAGCCGGGCGACGATATCGCGCTCGCGCTCGACTGCGCCGCGACCGAATACTTCGCTGACGGGCGTTACGATCTCGCGGGCGAGGAAATCTCGCTCACGCCCGACGAGATGGCCGACTATCTCGCCAAGTTGTGCAAGGACTATCCGATCCGCTCGATCGAGGACGGCATGAGCGAGGACGATTTCGAAGGCTGGAAGGCGCTGACCGACCTCGTCGGCAACAAGGTCCAGCTCGTCGGCGACGATCTGTTCGTCACCAATCCGGAACGCTTGCGCATGGGCATCGGCAAGGGCCTCGCGAACTCGCTGTTGGTCAAGGTCAACCAGATCGGCACGCTGACCGAGACACTCGAGGCGGTCGATATCGCGCACCGCGCGGGCTACACTTCGGTGATGAGCCACCGCTCGGGCGAGACCGAGGATGCGACCATCGCCGACCTCGCGGTCGCGACCAACTGCGGGCAGATCAAGACCGGCTCGCTCGCGCGCTCCGACCGGCTCGCGAAGTACAACCAGCTGATCCGCATCGAGGAAGAGCTGGGCGACAGCGCGCGCTATGCTGGTGGCGCCTGCTTCGGCAAGCTCGCCGACTGAGGATCACCGGCCGGTTTCGGCTTCGACCTCCCGTTCGGCCTCTTCCTCCAGTTCCTCGAGCTTCTCCAACTTTTTGCGGTTCTTGGGGCTCAGCAGGTATTGCCACACGCCCCAGGCGTTGATGGCGAGCAGGATGGCGTTCATCGCCGCGATCGGCATGGCGCCGCCCGTCAGGCCCGATACGATCCAGGTGACCGCGACCGCGCAGAAGAGCACGAAGCCCCACCCGGTGACCTTGCGCCCGAGATCGGCGGCAATGAGGCCTGCGGCGATCATCGTGCCGATCGCCGCGATCCATTCCAGCGGTCCGTTCACTGTTTCGGTATCCTGAGCATGATAGTCATGACCAACCATCCGCGCTGGTGTTCCCGTCGAATCGACATGGCCAAAGGAACGCAGTCGCTGAGCGGGCTCTCTGCCTCGCGCTAGAAAGCCTCGCCGAGGCGTCGGACCTGTTCGTCGGTCAGGTCGACACGCGTGAATTCGAGCACCTCGCGCAATTGCGCGGGCGTGCGCGCGCTCGCGATTGGAGCGGGAATTCCGGGCTGGCGAACGAGCCATGCGAGCGCGATCGCAGGCAGGCTGGCACCTGTCTCGGCCGCCACCGCATCCATCGCCTCGAGCACTCGCGGCCCGCGCTCGCCGACCAGTTCCTTCACGCGATCGCCGCGCGCCGAGCGGGCATAGTCCGCGTCGGATCGATACTTGCCTGTGAGGTAGCCTGAGGCGAGGCCGAAGAAGGGCAGCATTGCAATCCCGCGCCCGGTGCACAGTGCCTGCAGATCGGGCCCGTATTTCTCGCGCGAGACGAGATTGTATTCGTTCTGCAGCACGGTGAACGGCGTGCGACCCGCGGCATCGGCCGCGTCGAGCATCGTCGAAAGTCGCGCAGCATCGAAGTTCGACGCGCCGATCTCGCGCACCTTGCCGCTCGCGACCGCGCCGTCGAACGCCTCGACGATCTGTTCGGCGGGAAGTTCGGGATAGTCCTTGTGGGCGTAGTAGAGATCGATCCTGTCGGTCCGAAGTCTTTCGAGCGAGGCATCGAGCGATTGCAGCACGCGAGCTGGCTCGTAGAGTTCGCTGCCGCCCATCATCCCTGTCTTGGTGTGGATGAGCATTTCGTCGCGCACGCCGCGCGATTCGAGCCATTCGCCGATCAGCGTCTCGGATTCGCCGCCCTTGTGTCCGTCGATCCAGGCGGAATAGACATCGGCGGTGTCGATCATCCGCCCACCTGCCTCGTAGAACGCGTCGAGCACGGCGAAGCCCTCGTCGCCCCTGGCGGTCCAGCCGAAGACATTTCCGCCCAGCACGAGGGGAATGCCGCCGATCGAGGGATGCGAGCTCACTCGAACTTCTCCTGCAGCGCAAGCAGAGCCATCGCGGCCTGCGCCGCCTCGCCGCCCTTGTCCTTCTGCGCCTTGTCGGCGCGAACCAGCGCCTGCGCCTCGTTCTCGACCGTCAGGATGCCGTTGCCTATCGCGATGCCGTCCATCGTCAGCGCCATGATCCCGCGCGCGCTCTCGCCCGCGACGATCTCGAAGTGGTAGGTTTCGCCGCGGATCACCACGCCGATCGCGACGAAGCCATCGTAGCGGTCGCTTTCGGCGGCCATCGAGATCGCGCCGGGGATCTCGAGCGCGCCGGGCACCTTGAGCACCTCGACCTCGTGTCCCGCGGCAGCGAGTGCACTGCGCGCTCCGTCCACCAGCAGGTCGTTGAGGTGGTCGTAGAACCGGGCTTCGACGATCAGGAAACGCGCCATGACTTATTCTCCGCGAGCAGCAATTGCATCGCGCGGTAGCGGGGCGAGGGGGGAAGGGGAAGGGCTGCCGCGTCGCTTGCACGGAGTTGCAGCGCCATCAAAAAGAGCCCCGCCGTAGGGCGGGGCTGAAAGTTGTCGAGCCATGCAACGTGCAAGGCCCTCCGGGTCGCATCGTCATCCTGCAATCCGCCGACGCGCAGGCCAACCCCAAGAAATGTTAGGGCTGGCGAGCGCTCGGTCAGGATGGGCGGACGTTCTTGCGGCCTTGGGGTTTGCGTCCCGCGCCTGGCTTGCCCTTCGGGCCACCCGGAGCGCGCGGAGCGGGCTTGAAACCGTTTGGGCGACGCTTAGGCCCACCGTGGGGCGGCTTGCCGCCGTCGTAGGCGTTGTCCCGCCGCTCGTGCCGGTTGCCCCGCGCGGCTTCGCGCGGGCCTTCGGACGGCTCGATGGCGACGCTTTCGGCACCCTCTACGCCGGCCGTGCGATCGAGCGCGGAAGCGAACTTGCCCGCGATCGTGCGTGGGACCTGGAAATGGGTCTCGTTGGCACCGATGCGGATCGCTCCGATCTCGTTGCGGGTGATGTGCCCGCGGCGGCACAGCAGCGGTAGGATCCAGCGCGGATCGGCGTTCTGCCGACGGCCGATGTCGAGCCGGAACCAGACCACGTCCTCGAACCCCTCGCGGTGGCGCTCTTTCTGTGCAGCGCGGCGCGCCTCGGGGCTGTTCTCGATCAATTCCTCGACCTGCGGCATCGCAGCGCGGTGCGCGCGGACGAGCGCGGCGGCGATGTCCTCGGGCGAACGCTCGGCGATCAGGCGTTGCGCCAGCGCGCGATCCTCCTCGTCGAAGTCGGCGGGCGCGAGGAGCGCGGACATCAGCCGTTCGCGGTCGTTCGCGCGGATGTCTTCGGGGGTCGGCGCACCGATCCACTCGGCCTCGATCCGCGCGCCGCGCAGCATCGATTCGACCCGGCGGCGGCGCGGATAGGGGACGATCAGCACGGCGGTGCCCTTCTTGCCCGCGCGACCGGTACGGCCCGAGCGGTGCTGGAGCACTTCGGCATCGCGCGGAATCTCGACGTGCACGACGAGGCTGAGCGCGGGAAGATCGATCCCGCGTGCGGCGACGTCGGTCGCGACGCAGACACGCGCGCGGCGGTCGCGCAGCGCCTGCAGCGCTTGGTTGCGTTCGGACTGCGAATGCTCGCCGGACAACGCGACGGCGGCGAAGCCGCGCTCCTGCAGCAGCGCATGGAGGCGGCGCACCTTGTCGCGCGTGGCGCAGAACAGGATCGCGGTCTCGGCTTCGTGGAAGCGCAGGAGGTTGATCGCCGCGGCCTCGATCTCCGACGGAGCGACGGTCACCGCCTTGAAGGCGATGTCGCCGTGGCCGCGCTCTTCGCCGCCGGTGGCGATGCGCAGCGCATCGCGCTGGTACCGCTTCGCGAGCGCGACGATGGGCTTGGGCATCGTCGCCGAGAACAGCACGGTGCGCCGACCCTCGGGCGTCGCGTCGAGGATTTCCTCGAGGTCTTCGCGAAAGCCCATGTCGAGCATCTCGTCCGCTTCGTCGAGCACGACGGCGCGCAAGTCCGAGAGGTCGAGCGCTCCGCGTTCCAGGTGGTCGCGCAGACGCCCCGGCGTGCCGACGACGATGTGCGCACCGCCACGCAGCGAGCGCCGCTCCTTCGAAGCGTCCATCCCGCCGACGCAGGTTGCGATCCGCGCTCCTGCCTGGGCGTAGAGCCAGGCGAGTTCGCGGCTGACCTGCAGCGCCAGCTCGCGCGTCGGCGCGATGACCAGCGCCATCGGTCGCTCGGTGAAGGGCAGGGCCCCGGCGGAATCGAGCAGTTCGCCCGCGATCGTCAGGCCGAACGCGACGGTCTTGCCCGAGCCGGTCTGGGCAGAGACGATGAGGTCGCGGCCGCTGGCTTCGGGGGCGATCACGGCCGCCTGGACG
>CAMPGP010000096.1 GCA_946885545.1 uncultured Altererythrobacter sp. | reverse complement strand
GTCCTTCTCATCCTCGCGTCCGACTGACTCGCGAGATACGAAGAGGTCCTCGCCCGGGTGTCGCTTAGGTACTGGGATGGCAGGATCGCGCGGGTGATGGGGAATGCGGAGATCGCCGGGTGGCTGGGGTGATCATGGCAATGCTTCCGGTTGAGCCGACAAATACGCGGCATTCGGTAAGTCCAAACTGATCAAGACTGAATCTTGTCGAACTCTTATACGGCGGGCATAGAACATCTGTGGGACTAAAGGATTATCTCTTGGGGCGGCGTTTCGTTCTTCGTTCGCCACTACCGTCGGATGAAGTGGCGAGCAGAATTCGCGGTGCCGCTGGGAACCTCTTTAATCCCTTCAGGGAGGGTGTGTCGGGCTGGTGTCGTTTCGGACATCTACGCCTTTTCGTCGCGAAGCCGCTGTTCGATAATGGGTTCCAGCCCACTTTCGCAGGGCGGATGTCGGAAAACCTCGGAATGACCGAATTGCGCGTGCGCTTTGGGGCATCGCTCTCTCTCAGGGTATTCTTCGCCTTTTGGTATGGGATGTTGTCACTACTCATGCTCACACTCATGCCGGTGGTCCTCAGCGGCGATCTTCAAACTGGATATGAGCCGCTGGGAGTCGCCGTCGCCTTGGTGTTCATGGCCATCCCATTGCTTTTCCACTATCTTTTCAATCGCGGCGCGGATGGGGAGCTGGAGCAGATTTTCTTGTTTCTCGAAAAGGAAGCAATCCTGACAATCCAAGCCTAGTGTGACAGGCTCTCAAAACGTCACACCACTGAAATCCGCGGCCTCACCCGCCGCCCAAGCAACAACTCCGTCAGCGCCCAAACCAGCGCATCCGCGCGATCCGGCGAGCGCCCCGGCCCCTCATACCGCCCGCCCGCCATCAACCCGCACATCTCGTCCTCGAGGTGCGCGAACAGCGCGGCGTGGCGCACGCGGCCCGCTTCGTAGAGCGCGGCGACCGGTTCGGCGCGCGCCGCCTTGCCCTTGCTGGCGTGGACCAGCTTGACCGGCAGGCTCACATCCGCCGCGCGCAGCACGCTCATGACCATCGCGCCGCCCTGGTTGGCCTCTGCGACCACGCGGTCGGCGTTCCACATGCGCGCCGCGTTCGCCACCGCGCGGGCCCAGCGTTCAGGGCTGGCTTTCTCCACGCTCGCGTCGGCGAGCACGACGGCAGTGCCATGTTCGGTCAGCGCGGCGACGACGATGCCGCAGGCGTCGCCTGTCGCGCCCGCGGGCGGGTCGACCCCGACCACGGTGCGGACCAGGGCGGCGCTCTGCCGTTCCTCGCGGCACCGCTCCAGCATCTCCCGCGTCCACAGCGCGCCTTCGTGCGTGTCGACCAGCTCGCCGTCGAGCTCCTGCCGGCCGAAATTGCTCGCCGCGAACTGTTCGATCATCGCGGCGATGTAGTCCGCCGGCAGCACGCCGCGATTGTCGGTCGTGCGCCCGGTCGCCAGCACCACCTTGCCGCGCCGCGCCTCGTCCATGATGCGGCGCATCAGCGGGGCAGGGCGCGGGGTGGTGGTGGCGAGCACGCGCGGCGTCTCGCCCAGCCGCATGGTCAGTTGCAGGTTGTCCCACGCTGCCATCGCGCGGTCGTTCGCGTTCTCCCACTTGCCGATCTCGTCGCACCACGCGTGGCTGTGTTGGGGCCCGCGCAGGCTCTCGGGCTCGCCCGCCGAATAGAGCCAGGCGATCGCGCCGTTCTCCCACGTCAGCTTGCGCAAGCTCGGCTCGAACTGCGGGGCGAGCGCGCCCGGCGCGGCGGCGAGCACGCCGCTGTCGCCTTCGACCATGACGTTGCGCACTTCGGTCAGGCTCGCGCCGACCAGCGCGATCCGCGCGTTGCCGTCGTTGCGGGCGACCTCGCGCACCCATTCGGCGCCCGCGCGGGTCTTGCCGAAGCCGCGCCCGGCGCAGATCAGCCAGGTGCGCCACGCCTCGCGCGGGGCGAGCTGCGCGTCGCGCGCCCAGCCTTCCCAGTAGTAGCTGCCGAGCGCGGTCAATTCGTGCGGGGCGAGCAGGCGGGCGAGTTCCTCGCGCTCGGCATCGGCCGCTTCGCCGGGACGCCGCAGCCAGGTGCCCCGGGAGGGTTGGCGCGAAGGTCGGCGCGAAGGCGCGGGCTTACGCTTCGCCATCGCGATTGCCCTCCGCCATCTCTGTTCGTGTCGAGCGCAGTCGAGACACGGGGGCGCAACGCGCGCGGTTCTCGACTGCGCTCGAACCGAATGGGGGAGGGGTGGACCCGAGCATCCTCATCCTTCGCTCCCCGACTTGCGGTTGGCCGCGACCTTGCGCGCGGCACGGATGGCACGGTCGCTTTCCTTCTGGCGCGCGCGCAGCAGGTCGATCTTGGCGTTGATGCTCGCGATCGTCGCGGCCTCGTCGGCCAATGTGCGGCGGCCCTTTTCGCGCGCCACGCTCTCGCGATGCGCGGTGAGGCAGCGCAGTGCGGTGGCGGTGTCGAACTTGCGTTTCGGTTCGTCCGCAGCCTCTCCACCGTCGCCGCCCCGCAAGCGCTGCAGCAGCTCCATCTCCAAGTTGTCGTACCCTTCGGCGAGCGCGGCGTACCAGCGGCGCGCGAAGTCCGGATCGCTACGCCGCAGGGCATAGACCTTGCCCGTCGGCACATCGGCCACCGCGGCGGCGGCGGCGACGTTCGAGCTTTGCGCCAGCTCCTCGAGGAAGCGGTCGAGCTTGGCCGCGCCGCGCGGGCGGGCGGGGGCGCCGCGGCGGGCCTTGCTGCCGTCGACCGGGCGGATCGCGTCCCACTGCGCGCGGAAGGTGTCGTCGGTCCGGCGCCGGTAATAGGCGGTGGGCGGAGCCACTCCGGCGGCGCGTGCCGCCGCGCGCACTGCTTCGCCGCGACCCAAGGTTTCGAGGAACCGCGCCACCCACGCGGGCGCGGCCTCGCCGTTCTCGTGTTCCATGATCCCGTCCCTTCGCTGGCGATGGCCCAACGCAAAGCGGGCGGCGGCCTGCCTGGCCCCGCCCGCTTCGAATCACACCATCGCGATGTTCCGCTTCTCTAACCAAAGAGCGTCACGATGTCAAGCACAAATAACCGATCCGGTTATTTGTGCTTGTTTGTTTTCGCCTCAAGCGCCGGCGGCCGCATCCCCGGCCTTGGCTTCCGGCCTAACCGGCCGGCGCGCAGTCGCGCTTGCGGTTCGCTGGTCGCGAACCGGACTTTCGCCAGACGGATATGGCTTGGAAAGTCCCGGTCGGCGACCAGCCGACCGCAAGGCCACGCGGCCGCCCCGCAGGCGCCCCGTAGCGTAGCGGAGGGAGCCGCGCCGAGGACGCAGGCGCGGATGCGCCTGCGAAAAACAAAAAACCCGAACACTCCCCGACGCTCCAGGCTGGACAGAATCTCTCCCTCACGCCTAACCCCCGCCGATGCTGCGCAAACTCTACGACTGGACGATGGAAAAGGCGGGCCACCGCCACGCCGAGCGATGGCTGGCGCTGATCTCCTTCGTCGAGGCGAGCTTCTTTCCGATCCCGCCGCACCCGCTGCTCGGGCTCATGTGCCTCGCCGAGCCGAAGAAGGCGCTCCGCTTCGCGCTGATCTGCACGCTGGCGTCGGTCCTCGGCGGGCTGTTCGGCTACGCGATCGGCTATTTCCTCTACGACACGGTCGGGGTCGCGCTGCTTTCGGCGATCGGGCTGGCGGAAGAATTCCCCGTCGCCGCCTGCCACTTGCGCGAGCGCGACTGGGAAGTGATCTTCCTCGCCGGCAGCACCCCGGTGCCGTTCAAGCTGCTGACGATCACCGCCGGCTTCATCGAAATGGCGCTGGTGCCCTTCATCCTCGCCAGCATTGCCGGACGCGCGCTGATCTTCATGACCGTCGGGATACTGTTCCGCATGTTCGGCGCGCCGATCAAGCGCGTGATCGACGAATACCTGATCACCGTCACCACAGTGTTCGCGGTGCTCGTGGTCGGCGGCTTCCTCGCCCTCTCGCTGCTCTCGAACGGCGACGGCGAGGCGCAGGACAAGTGCCAGGCCGCCGCCATCGCCGCCCAGGCCGAAGCCTAACCCTCGAAATTCGTCTCCAGGCTGATCTCGGCCTTGAGCAATTTCGAGATCGGGCAGTTGGCCTTGGCCTCGCCCGCCAGCTTCTCGAATTCCGCGCGTTCGATCCCGGCGACCTTGCCCGTCAGCGTCAGGTCCGACCGGGTGACGGTAAACCCATCCCCGTCCTTCTCGAGGCTGACTTTGGCTTGGGTTTCCAACGTCCCGTCCTCATGCCCCGCCTTCGCCAGCGCGAAGCTCAGCGCCATGGTGAAGCAGCTCGCATGCGCCGCCGCGATGAGCTCCTCGGGATTGGTGCCCTTTCCATCTTCGAACCGTGTGTTGAACCCGTAGGGCTGGTCGGAGAGCGCGCCCGAACCGGTCGAGACATGTCCCTTGCCGTCCTTGCCCAGTCCTTCGTAACGCGCGCTGCCGGTCTTGGTGATTGCCATCGTGTCGTCTCCTTCACCGATGAGACGGGCGGGGCGGTCGGCGGTTCCGGTCAGTCGCGATCCACCGGCACCGTGTAATTCAGGCCCAGCCGCCCGCCGTCGGGGTAGATCGTCTGTCCGGTGAGGTAGCTCGCCTCGTCGCTGGCGAGGAAGACTGCGACCGCGGCCACTTCCTCTGGCTCTCCTGCGCGGCCGAGCGGAGTGCGCGAGAGGATCCGGTCGCGCGCTGCCGGGTCCTCGGCCATGATCCCGGCGAGCATCTCGGTCGCGATCGAGCCCGGGCCGATCGCGTTGACCCGGATGCCGCGGGGGGCGAGCGCCAGCGCGGTGACGTTGGTCAGCTGGTTCATCGCGCCCTTCGAGACGACGTAGGGAATCTGGTTGGGGATCGCGAGCACGGCATTGACCGAGCTCATGTTCACCACCGCGCCGCCTTCTCCCATCAGCCGCGCGGCGGCCTGCGTGCCCCACAGCGCCGACTTGAGGTTGGTCGCGAACACGCGGTCGAAATCGTCTTCGGTCAGATCGTCGAGCGTCGCGGCGTGGGTCACCCCGGCGTTGTTGACCAGGATGTCGAGCCCGCCCCACAGTGTCCCGGCGCGCGCCACGATGCCCTCGACCTCTGCCTTGCGCGAGACGTCGGCGACGATCGCCTCGTGCCCGAGATCGCGCGCCAGCGCCTCGACGGCCGGGTCGATGTCGGCCAGCAACAGCACTGCGCCTTCCGCCGCGAACCGCTCGGCGATTGCCCTGCCGATCCCCTTCGCCGCCCCCGTCACGATCGCGCGCCTGCCTTCGAGCCTCGCCATGCGGGTCATCCTTTCGTGTCTGGTCGCGTGCCGCGCCATTCGCGCCAATAGGGCAGCAGTTCGTCCGGAATCGAGTCCGCGAATGCGGCGTCGAGCGGATAGTGGGGCATTGCCTTCGCCACCGCATCGAGCAGCGCGTTGCCTTGTGCGATGTCCTTGCGGCGCTTGAGCGGATCGCGCTTCGCCTGATCGCCGAGCCACAGCTTGTGCAGCGCAAACCACCGCGGGTCGGGGACCACCAGTCGCGCCGCGCTCCCGTCGCGGCACGGCACGACCTGGTCGATCGGCTTTCCGAGCAGCAGCCATTCCTGCTCGGGCAGCGGGATCGGGCGCGGACGTTCGCGTCGACCCAGCGTTTTCGCGCGCGATGGAGACACGAGCAGCTCGACTTCGTACGAAGCGGCGTTTCGCGCCTGGAACTCGCGCTCGGTGTTGACGGTGAACGTGGGGTCGACTGCCTTGAGCATCTCCCACACCGGAGCACCCTCGGGCCGCTCCTCCCCCGCCCAGGCGATGTCGAAATCCTCGGTCTCGTCCTCGATCTCGAACCGGGCCACCGCTTCCTGCTGATAGGCGACGAGGCAATTCGTCCCCACCACCAGCAAGTCGCCATCGAGCAGTCTGCGGCAATCCGCCTCGCGCAGGATCGGTCCCGCCGCCGCCGCGAGCATCGGCACGCGCAGCGCGCGCACCAGTCGCGCTCCTTCGTCGAGCCGCTGGCGCGACAGCACAAGGCGCTCCTTCGCTTCGGCCTTCGCCGCCTTATAGGTCCTGAGCCTGGCTTCGGCTTCGTCGTTCCAGCGGCCAAGGCTGGTGCCGTTGCCCGAGCGGTCGCGGATCTCGTAGAGGTATTCGTAGGCGCCGACCGTCTTGCGCCGGAGGTCGTAGGGCAGCGCGCGCTGCACCCGCTCGGCATCGCGCCAGACCTCGTAGCGCTGCCGCAGGTTGATCAGCGCCCGGGCCTGCTCGTCGGTGTAATCGGCCAGTGTCACAAGAGCGATTTATCCCACATTTTCGTAAAAGTCAAAAAATGTGGGATAAATCTATATACGACAAAGATTTAGATAATCCCCACGGTCTTCCCCGCGCGTTCGAACATGCCGAGGATCGTCTCTACCTCTTCCTCCGAGTGCTCGGCGCAGAGCGAGCAGCGGAGCAGGGTCATGTTCGCGGGGGTCGCGGGGGGACGTGCGAGGTTGACGTAGAGGCCTTCCTTGAGCAGCGCCTCCCACATCGCCGCGCCCTTTTCGAGGTCGGGCATGATCACCGCGACGATCGCGCTCTGCGGTTCCTCGGTGCCGAGCTGGAAGCCCAAATCCTTGAGGCCGTCGTGTAGGCGCTTCGAATTCTCCCACAGGTGCGCGCGCTTGTTGCTGCCGTGCATCAGCTTGCGGATGCTGGTGGCGGCGGTCGCGACCACGCTCGGCGGCAGGCTCGCGGTGAAGACGTAGGGGCGGCAGACCAGCCGCATGATCTCGAACTTGGGGTGGTTGGAAACGCAGAAGCCGCCCACCGTGCCCACGCTCTTGGAGAAGGTGCCGATGATGAAATCGACGTCGTCGATCACCCCAGCCGCTTCCACCACGCCGCGCCCGTGCTCGCCGATGAAGCCCATCGAATGCGCCTCGTCGACCAGCACCATCGCGCCGTGCTTCTTGGCGACCGCGACCATTTCCTTGAGCGGCGCGATGTCGCCAAGCATCGAATAGACGCCTTCGAGCACCACCAGCTTGCCCGCGCCTTCGGGAATGCGGCCGAGGCGCTTGTCCATCGCCTCGATGTCGTTGTGCTTGAAGGGCACCACCTCGGCCTTGCCCATCGCGCAGCCGTCCCAGATGCTGGCGTGGCTGTCGATGTCGAGCACGATGTAGTCGCCCTTGCCCGCAATCGTGCTGATGATGCCGAGGTTCGCCTGGTATCCCGTCGAGAACACCATGGCGTGGTCCATGGCGTAGAACTCTTTCAGCGCGTCCTCGCACTCCTTGTGGCCCTGATAGGTGCCGTTGAGCACGCGGCTGCCGGTCGTGCCGCTGCCGAAGTCGTCGAGCGCCCGCTTGCCCGCCTCGACCACGTCGGGGTCGAAGGTCATGCCCATGTAATTGTAGGTGCCGAGCAGGATCGTGTCGCGCCCGTTGCAGATCGCGCGGGTGGGGCTGAGCACGCGCTCCATCACCAGACTGAACGGGTCTTCCTGCCCGCTCGCCAGCAGCCCTTCGCGCAGCGCGATGACGTCGTCGAACTTGCTGAACAGATCGGGCCGGTCGCCTTCGAGGGCCACCGGCTGGTCCGGCTGACTGATGCCTTCGCTCATCAGCCGGCAGACTCGCTGACGGCGTCGACCAGCTGGCCGTAGTTCTCGATCTCGGCCTGCTGGTTCATGCTGATGATGA
>CAMPGP010000095.1 GCA_946885545.1 uncultured Altererythrobacter sp. | reverse complement strand
GAAGTGACCGAGCTCGACCTGATGGCCGGCAACGAGGCGCACATCGGCAACGTCTCGGCACTTCCGGGCGACCGGCTGTTGTTCACGCGCGATTCGCTCGGCGCGCCGCCCGAGCTGTTTCTGTCGCAAGGCTGGCAGCAGGCCATGCCGCTGACCGAAGTTGCCGGGTCGCGGCTCGGGCGGCTCGCGCCAATCGTCACCCGCCGCTTCAGCTTCGAAGGCGCCGACGGCGCAACGGTCTGGGGCCAGATCACGAAGCTCGATGGGGTCGAGGGTGAAATGCCCGCAATCCTTTATGTCCACGGAGGACCGCAGGGCTCGTTCAACGATGCGTGGTCGACCCGCTGGAACCCGCGCGTCGTCGCGAGCCAGGGTTACGCGGTCGTCTCGGTCGATTTCCACGGCAGCACCGGTTACGGCCAGGCCTTCACCGATGCGATCAACCGCGACTGGGGCGGCAAGCCGCTTGTCGACCTGCAAAAAGGCCTCGCCGCCGCGCTCGAACTCGATCCGCAGATCGACGGGGATCGGGCCTGCGCGATGGGAGCGAGCTACGGCGGCTACATGATGAACTGGATCGCCGGTAAATGGCCCGACCGGTTCGACTGCCTGGTGCAGCACGACGGCCTGTTCGACATGCGCAGCTTCTATTACGCGACCGAGGAACTGTGGTTTCCGCGCTGGGACTTCGGCGGATCGTATTCGCAGAATCCCGAACTCTACGAGAAGTGGAACCCGGTGCACCACGTCGACGAGTGGAAGACCCCGATGCTGGTCGTGACCGGACAGAAGGACTTTCGCGTGCCCTATACCCAGGCGCTCGGCGCGTTCACCGCGCTGCAGGAGCGCAACGTGCCCGCGCAGCTACTGGTCTTCCCGGAGGAGAACCACTGGGTGCTCGGCGCGAAGAACTCGCTCCAGTGGCATGACACGGTGTTCAGCTGGCTCGACCGCTGGCTGAAGGAAGAATGAGCGCGGCGAAGGATCTCGTGAAAGCGCAGAAGGCGCTCGCCAAGATCGGCGGTGAGCGGGTGGAGCGACACATCTTCCTCTGCGCCGTGTCGGAGAAGCAGAAATGCTGCCGCCGCGAGGAGGGCGAGCAGGCGTGGAAGTATCTCAAGAAGCGCCTCAAGCAACTCGGCCTCGCCGGGACCAGCGTGCAACGGAGCAAGGCCGATTGCCTGCAGGTGTGCGAGGCGGGGCCGATCGCCGTCGTCTGGCCCGACCGGGTATGGTACCATTCATGCACCGAACCGGTGCTCGAGCGGATCATCCAGCAGCACCTGATCGGGGGCGAGCCGGTGGAAGAATTCCGCCTTCGGTCCGCCGAAACCTAGCTCAGCGTTTCCACTCGTCGTCGTCCATCAGGTCGGTCACGCTTTCGTCGTGCCCGGTTCCGCTCGACAGGAACACCAGCCCCATCAGCGCCGCGGTGAGCATCATCGCAGCGCCCACGCCGAGCCCCGTGGCGATGTAGAAGTGGATCGAGAGCGCGCTGCCGCTCACGTAGAGGTATCCCAGCACCAGCGCGACGACGGCAAGCGTCACCGCGACCATCGCGCGCATCAGCCTTTTGTAGCGCGCCCAGGCGAAGGCCGCCTTGTCGGGATCGTCTAGAGGAGACTTGGGGATCATCCCGCCCACTTGGTCCTCTCCGGCCCGGTTGGCAATGGCGCGCGTTTCGTGGCATTCTGCGCCCCGAGGAGGTCGAAACGATGGAAATTTCCAGACTGATCGTGGGACGCGCCAGCGGCGACATCGTGCGCTGCGAAGCGGCAACGAAGGTCCGCGATGCCGTCGCACTGCTGGCCGAGCACCGGATAGGCGCACTGCCCGTGATGGAGGGCGGCAAGGTCGCGGGCATATTTTCCGAGCGCGACATGCTCTACTGCATGGCCAAGGAAGGCGGCAACGCGCTCGACCGTACGGTGGGAGAGGTCATGACCGCACCCGCGATTACGATCGCCCCCTCGACCCATGTCGACGAGGCATTGGCGCTGATGACGCGGCGTCGCATCCGCCATCTGCCCGTGGTCGACGCCGAGGTCATGTGCGGGTTCATCTCGATCGGCGATCTGGTGAAGTCGCGGCTCGACGAGGTCGAACGCGACGCTGCGGCGATGCGCAGCTACATCACCACGGCTTGAGCCGGCGGCGCAGGGCCCCCATATCGCTGTCATGTCCGAGATGCTGACCCTCACCCCCGCCGCGGCGAAACGCGTCGCCTGGATCGCCGCACGTCAGGCGAAGCCCGCGATACTGCGCCTCTCGGTCGAGGGCGGGGGCTGTTCGGGGTTCCAGTACAAGTTCGACCTCGCTGGCGAGACCGAGGCCGACGACAGCGTCAGCGAGACCGACGGGGTGCGGCTTGTGGTCGATCCGATCAGCCTCGACCTGGTGTCGGGCAGCACGGTCGACTTCGTCGAATCGCTGGGCGGAGCGGCTTTCAAGGTCGAGAATCCGCAGGCTGCCGCTGGATGCGGATGCGGCTCCAGCTTCGGGATTTGAATTAGACCCGGCGCGCCGCTTGCGGCAAGGATGCGCGCATGAAAATCGCCAGCTTCAATATAAACGGGGTCAAGGCCCGACTGCCGCGCCTGCTCGAGTGGCTCGAGGAGACGCGGCCCACCGTCGCCTGCCTGCAGGAAGTGAAGAGCCAGGACGAAGGCTTTCCCGCCGCCGAGTTCGAGAAGATCGGCTACCAGGCGATCTGGCACGGGCAGAAAGGCTTCAACGGGGTCGCGATCCTCGCCGATGGCGTCCAACCCGTCGAGGCGCAACGCACGCTGCCGGGCGACCCGGACGACGAGCACGCGCGCTACATCGAAGCCGACGTGAACGGTGTGCGCATCGCGTGCATCTATCTGCCGAACGGCAATCCGCAACCCGGCCCCAAGTTCGACTACAAGCTCGCCTGGATGGAGCGCTTGCGCGCGCGCATGGCCGAGCTGTGGTCGCTGGAGATCCCCTGCGCCGTGGTCGGCGACTTCAACGTCATCCCGGACGACAAGGACGTCTGGTCGCCCGCCGCCATGGCGAGCGACGCGCTGATGCAGCCCGCATCGCGCGCCGCCTATCGCCGCTTGCTCGCCGATGGCTGGACCGACGCGATCGACACGCTGAACCCGCGCGGCGGGGTTTGGACCTTCTGGGACTATCAGGCGGGCGCCTGGCAGCGCGACCACGGCTTTCGCATCGATCACCTTCTGCTGAGCCCCGAACTCGCCGACCGGATGGTCGCGGCAGGCGTCGACAAGGCGCATCGAGGGCGCGAGAAGGCGAGCGATCACGCCCCGGTGTGGGTCGAGGTCCGCGACTGACGGACGAACAAAGACCCCCTCCCACGGTGGGGAGGGGGTCGATCAATCCGGTGCTGCGCGTCGCGCTCAGCGGTAGAAGATGTGCGTGTCGATCGTCGCGCGCGCCTGCTTGGAATGGCGCCAGCTCGGATTCACGTAGTTGGCGTGGAAGTAGAGCGCGTCGCGCGCTTCGCTCTGCCAGAGGCCCTCGTGCGCAATCCGGGCGATCGCCTTGGCGCGCTTCCAAGCAGCCGAGCTGCGAGGGATGTGCGGCATCGCGCCGCCGCGCACGAATGAGAACTGCGCGCGCTGGAACACGACGCCGCAGTAATCGGCGGGGAAGAGACCGGAATCGGCGCGATTGATCACGACCTGTGCAACCGCGAGCTGTCCGGAGATGGGTTCGCCACGCGATTCGAAATAGACCGCGCCGGCAAGGCATTCCATTTCGGCCGAAAGGCTGTCGCGATCGGGCATGCGCGCGACCAGATCCGCCAGGCTGGCGGCGTCGGAAACGGGGCTGTCGGTCTGTTCGGGAAGCGGCTGGACCACTTCGTTTTCGACGAACACCGGCACGACCTCTTCAGTCAACGCGGGCTCGGAAATTTCAGGGTTCTCGCCCGACTGGGCGTTAGCGCCGGAACCTTCGGCGTGGGCGATCGTAATACTCGTGATCGCAGCGAGCGCCGCAAACGCGGCGTAGCGGGTCTTATGACGCATTGTTCATCGTTCTTGAGCGGTGAACGAGCACAGTCGCAGGCTGGGACCTGATCGCGTTGGTTTGCGTTTAGGCTTGGTCCGATTGTCAGGCCTGCCGGCCGTTCCCCGTCTGCGTGCTAGCTGCGCGACTGTATGCCGCGCGCGCCGCCTGCGCACCGGAAGTTGCCGCGCCAAATAGATTGCGGCGCTTTCATGTCAACTCAATGCGGCAGGGATGCGACGAACCGTTCCCCATCCGCGATATCCACCTCGATAACCCAGATATCGGGGTCTTGGCGTTTGCGCCGGGACAGATATTCATAAAATTCGGTCAGGTTTTCAGCACTTTGTGATTTTGTGAGCACGAATGCACGCGTTCCGTCGAGCTGCGGCATCCTTTCGTACAGCCGTGCGCCTTCGCCGCGACAGATAGTTGTCACCAACAGCGTGCCGGCGTCGCGCTCGCCTCTTTCGATCACACATGCGAAGCCGCCAAGCGATTCGGCGAGCCGTACGATGGCCGAAATCTCGAGGTGTGCGGGCAATCGCACGTCGGTCACCCGCGTCCTCCCTGGGGCCGATAGCCGGGCAGACTGGAGAGCGCGATGCGCGAGCGCATGAAGGTCCCGGTGCCGCGTCCGATCTCGTCGCCTTCGGAATCGACCAGCCTCGCCTCGGCAACCAGCACGCGTCGTCGCCCGCTGACCCATCGGCCCTCGGCGATCACCTTTCCCGCGCGCACGGGCTTCGTGAAGTGCAGGTTGAAGGACGTCGTCAGCAGGAAGCGATCGGTGACCAGCGTGTTCGCCGCGTAGAACGCGGCGTCGTCGAGCATTTTGAAATAGATCGTGCCATGCGCCGCGCCCGCCGCATGATAGGCTGCCTCGGTGACGGTGAACTCGATCCGCGAGCGACCTTCGCCGACTACTTCGAGGCTCGATTCGAACAGGGCGTTGACCGGTGCCGAACCGTAAAGCGATTCGAGCGCCCGGTAATGTAGGCTCGCGCCCGACAATGGATCAGGCGACGTCACGATCGCTTGCGTTGGTGAGCGAGGCGACGAGGGTTTCGGCGTCGACGGCCTCCACCATGATCCGGTGCGTGGCCTCGTCGCGCACCATCCGCGAGATCGCAGCGAGCGCATGCAGGTGGGCCGCGCCGGCGGACTCGGGCGAAACGAGCCCGAACACCAATTCGACCGGCATACCGTCGGCAGCGTCGAATTCGACCGGCTCGGCAAGCTTGACGAGCGCCGCGACCGGCCTCTTTATCTCGGGCATCCGCGCGTGCGGGATCGCGACCCCTCGCCCGAAGCCGGTACTGCCGAGGCGTTCACGCTCCTCCAGAGCATCGAGTACCGCGGGTGCGGCGAAGCCGTAGGCATTCTCGAAGAGCTCGGCGAGAGCGGCGAGGGCGGCCGTCTTGCTCGCCGCGTCGCTGATCGCGATCGCTTCGGGGATCAGTCTGAAATGTGCGTTCATCGTCAGGTCTTGATTCTGTCCAGCATGCCGGCAATCGACGCTCGGGCGCTCGCTCGCGGCGCAATCGATCGGGGCGAGCCCGTGCCAATTCGGCGGAGATTACGGCGCGCGAGACTTGCGTGCCCCACTTGCGTCAACCGTGCGTCAACGGGGCTCGACCCAGCCGATCGAGCCATCACGGCGGCGATAGACCATATTATGCCGTCCGGTGCCAGCATTTTTGAAGAACATGGCGTTGGTGTCCCGCAAGTCGAGCATCATCACCGCATCGGCGACGCTCGTCTCGGGTATGTCGGCAGTGGTTTCGGCGACGATCATCGGCGCATCGTCGTGACCAGTGTCCTCGGCCTCTTCGTCGGGTGCGGCGAAAATCGTGTAGGCCGCCTCTTCCTCCAGCTGCGCGTGGCTGACCTGCGTGTGCCGGTCCTGCAAGCGGCGCTTGTAGCGACGCAGCTGCTTGTCAATCTTTTCCGCCGCGCGGTCGAGCGCCTGGTGCGCGTCCTGCGCTTCGGCATGGCCCTTCACGATCGTGCCCTGCATCACGTGGGTCACGATGTCGCAGGTGAAGGCGCCGGCGGGCGCCTTGCCGAACGTCACCTGCGAGGTCAGCGCTCGATTGAAATACTTCTCGACGATGCCGTTGAGCCGCTCGGCGGCGTGGTCCTGCAGGGCGGCACCGGTTTCGACCTGGTGGCCAGAGACGCGAATATCCATCGTCGATATATCTCCATTATTGGTGCGGGATCTCCGATCCCGTCACGTGCCCCAAAGGGGCGAAGCGATCTTGGCGATAAACGCCTGGTGCCGCGCAAGTTCCTCGATGCTTGCGACATGCGGCCGTGGTTCGCGCCGTTCGCGAGGCGTCGGCGCGGCGCGCGCTGCGTCGGCGATCTCGACGTTCGCGGTCTCTGCCGCGAGTTCGAGCCCGATCTGCCGCCCGCCGGTGAGTTCGACGTAGACTTGCGCGAGCAGCTCGGCATCGAGCAGCGCGCCGTGCTTGACCCGGTGACTGCGATCGACCCCGTAGCGCGAACACAAGGCATCGAGCGAGAGCTTGGCGCCCGGGTGCCGCTTGCGCGCGATCGCTACCGTATCGATCATCCGGCTCATGCACACTGCTTCGCGCTCGCAGATCGAGAGTTCGGCGTTGAGGAAACCGAAGTCGAACGCGGCGTTGTGCGCGACGAGCGGCGAATCGGCGATGAATTCGAGCAGCGCCTCGACTCCGTCGCGGAACAGCGGTTTATCAGACAGGAACGCGGCGGACAGCCCGTGAACAGCCTCGGCGCCGGCCGGCATGTCGCGTTCGGGATTGAAGTAGGCGTGGAAGGTCTGCCCCGTCGGCACGCGGTTGACCATTTCGACGCACCCGATCTCGACCATCCGGTCCCCGCTCGAGGGGTCTAGGCCGGTGGTCTCGGTATCGAACACGATCTCGCGCATCCCGACATCTATCGGACTCCGTGGAGCTGGTGACAAGGGGGCGTGCCGCCTTTTTTGGCGTGGCCTAGCGAGCGAGTCGGGCCGCGAGATCGCGCACGGCGGCCTCGGTTTCGGCGAGCGTGGCCCCGGTGTCGATCACGTGGTCCGCCCGCTCGCGCTTTTCCTCGTCAGGGATTTGCAGCGCGAGGATCCAGGCGAACTTCTCCGGCGTCATTCCGGGGCGCGAGAGCACCCGCGCGCGCTGGACCTCGGGCGGGGCGGAGACGACCACGACGGCGTCGACCTGGCTATGCCCGCCCTTCTCGAACAGCAGCGGGATGTCGAACACCACCAGCGGCGCGCCGGCGTGCTTGATCATGAATTCCTGCCGCTTGATGGCGACCGCGGGGTGGACGATACCCTCGAGCCGTTCGAGCGCCAATGCATCACCGAACACCTGTTGCCCGAGCGCCTCTCGCCGCACGCCCTCGGGGCCGGTCGACCCCGGAAAGGCCGCCTCGATGGACGGGACCAGCGAACCGCGCGGCCCCTGCATCCGGTGGACCTCGGCGTCGGCGTCGAACACCGGCACGCCTGCGCGTTCGAACATGTCGGCGACCGTCGACTTGCCCATGCCGATCGAGCCGGTGAGGCCGACGATGCGGGGACGGGTCACCGAGAAAGTCGCTCGCGCAGTTCGGCCTCGTATGCGCGTGGCGGGGCGATGCCGAAGAACATCTCGAACGCAGCCGCCGCCTGACCGATCAGCATCGCCAGCCCGTCGATCGTCGCGAAACCCGCGGCGCGCGCATCGGTGAGGAAGCGCGT
>CAMPGP010000094.1 GCA_946885545.1 uncultured Altererythrobacter sp. | reverse complement strand
GGGCGCGGGGATGAACCCGCGCCCTGATGGCTTATCGCTGTGATGTCTTCAAGCGTGTCGGCGCTATTTCGCGCCGTCGCGCTCGGCCCGCTTGCGCTCGAGCTTGCGGGCACGGCGAACGGCGGCGGCCTTTTCGCGCGCGCGCTTCTCGCTCGGCTTCTCGTAGTGGCGACGCAGCTTCATTTCGCGATACACGCCTTCGCGCTGCAGCTTCTTCTTGAGCGCGCGGAGAGCCTGGTCGACGTTGTTATCGCGAACGATGATCTGCATAAATTCAGTAACCTCACAGCAACGACGCAGAGCCCGCGTAGGGCGGGGTTGCGCCTTTCCGAATCAACGAAAAACGTGCCGAATCCGTTCCGGATCGGCTCGAACGGAGGCGCACATAGGCAAATGCGGGGAAATTGGCAACCCGTCATGCGCGCCGCAACCGCGCGGGGCCGGTTCGGGATGACGCGCCGTGGTTTGCGTACTAAGGGCGGGGCATGACCGCAAGTTCTTCCCTCGCAGCATCGCTCTACGTCTTCGCCGGTGGCGGCGTCGGCGCGGTCCTGCGCCACCAGACGGGCCGCCTGCTGACCCATCTTCTCGGGCCGCAGGCCGTGACCGCATTTCCGTGGGCGACGCTCACCGTCAACGTGATCGGGAGTTGCGCCATGGGCCTGCTCGCAGGCTGGCTCGCCCGCCATGGCGACGGCGGCGGAGAGCAGTGGCGCCTGCTGCTCGGCGTCGGCCTGCTCGGCGGCTTCACCACCTTTTCGGCCTTCAGCCTCGAACTGATGCTGCTGATCGAGCGTGGACAACCATGGCTCGCGGCAAGCTATGCGCTGGTCTCGGTGCTCGCGGCGCTGACCGGGCTCTACGTCGGGCTCATCGTGATGCGGCTCGCGTCATGAGCGAGACCGACGCCAGCAAGAGCGTTCGCCAGTTCACCGTCGAGACCGACGATGACGGTGTGCGGCTCGACCGGTGGTTCAAGCGCCACTTGCCCCAGATCGGCTTCGCGACGATCTCCAAGTGGGCGCGCACGGGCCAGATCCGGGTCGACGGCGGTCGGGTGAAGCCCGACGACCGGCTCGCCACCGGCCAAGTCGTGCGCGTGCCGCCCGGCGGGGAAGCACCGCACCGCAAGCCCCAGGCACGGCGCGAGCTCTCCGCCGAGGAAATTGCCGAAGCGAAAGCCATGGTGATCGCCGAGACGCCTTCCGCCATCGTGCTGAACAAGCCACCGGGCCTCGCCACCCAGGGCGGCACCAAGACCACGCGCCACGTCGACGGTCTGCTCGATGCCTTCGTGACAGGGGAGGACGATCCGCGCCCGCGCCTCGTCCACCGGCTTGACAAGGATACCTCCGGCGTCCTCCTGATCGCGCGCACGCCCGGCAGCGCCGCGTCCTATTCCAAGCGCTTCTCCGGGCGCAGCGCGAAGAAGGTCTATTGGGCGCTGGTGGTGGGCGTGCCCGAGGTTTCCGAAGGCACCATCGAGGCCGCGCTCGCCAAGCAGCCGGGTACCGGCGGCGAGAAGATGCACGTCGACGAGGAAGGCGGCCAACCCGCCAAGACGCGCTACCGCGTGGTCGAGAAGGTCGGGCACCGCGCCGCATGGGTCGAACTGGAGCCGCTGACGGGCCGCACTCACCAGCTACGCGTTCACATGGCGGCGATGGGGCACCCGATTGTCGGCGACGGCAAGTACGGCGGACAGGACGCCTTCCTGACCGGCAGCGTGAGCCGGAAGATGCACCTCCACGCACGACGCCTCATCATCGACCAGCCGGCGGTCGGCGGAAAGAAGGCGCCCAAGCTCGACGTTACCGCCGAGCTTCCCGAACACTTCGCCGCGACGATGGAGCAGCTCGGCTTCGACATGTCGCTCAGCGCAAGCGAGCCCCTGCGCGATTCGCCACCCGAGCGTACGCGTGCGGAAAAGAAGCAGGCCGCGCGCCAGCACGCCAAGCAATACCGCAAGTCGCGCAAGGGCGAGCGGCGCGGGCGCGGCGCCGCGGCCTCCACGAAGGGTCCGGCAAAGGGCAAGGGTCCGCCAAAGGGCAAGCGCAAGTGACCGTCCGCTTGGCGGTGTTCGATTGCGACGGCACGCTCGTCGACGGGCAGGCGGCGATCTGCAATTCGATGGAAAGCGCCTTCGCGAGCGCGGGCCTGCCCGCACCCGACCGGCACGACGTGCGCCGCATCGTTGGGCTCAGCTTGCCGCAGGCGATCCGCATCCTCGCGCCCGATGCCGAGGAAGCGCGGCACGTCCATGCGGTCGACGCATACAAGACGGCGTTTCGGGCATGCCGCCTCGATGGCACGCTCGAAGAGCCGCTGTTCGACGGGATCGCGGATGTCATCGCGAAACTCGGCGAACGCGGCTGGACGCTCGGCGTCGCCACCGGAAAGTCGGACCGGGGCCTTGCGAGCTGCCTCGCCGCGCACGGCATCGCCGACCGCTTCGTCACGTTGCAGACCGCCGACCGCCACCCGTCCAAGCCGCACCCGGCGATGCTCGAGGCGGCACTGGTCGAGGCCGGAGCGCATGTTGCTGATTCGGTGATGATCGGCGACACGACGTTCGACATGGACATGGCCCGCGCCGCCGGAGTGCGCGCGATCGGCGTCGCCTGGGGCTATCATTCGCCAACCGAACTGCGCGATGCGGGTGCCGAGCATGTGGCCGCCACGCCTGCCGAACTGGGAGAACTGTTGCCATGACCGAACCCGATCGCGCGATGGGTCGGCACTTCTCGATCGTCGCAGTGCGCTTCACCGGTGCGCTGATGATCCTCCTCGGCATTCTCGCCCTGCGCGAGGTGATCGGATTGACGCCGGCGGCCGGATACGTGCTCATCGGGGTCGGATTGATCGAATTCTTCGTGGTCCCGCTGTTCCTCGTCCGCCGCTGGCGGAGCCCGAAGGAATGAAGCGCTTCTACCGCGACGTAGCGGTCGAGCGATGTGAGGGCGGCTGGCGCGTCACCCTCGACGGGCGTGAGATCAAGACCGCGGGGGGTGTGCCACAAATCGTCCCCACCAGCGCGTTGGCCGACGCGCTCGCGGCCGAATGGTCGGCGCAGGGCGAGCAGATCGATCCTCGCGGCTTCGCCATGCGCAACCTCGCCGACTACGCGATCGACGTGGTGCGCTCCGATCGCGGCGCAGCGATCGCGAAGCTGCTCGCATTCGGCGAGACCGATACCCTGTGCTATCGCGCTGACCCGGACGAACCGCTCTACCGGCGGCAACAGGCATTATGGGAGCCACTCGTGACCGCCATGGAAGCGCGCGACGCCATCCGGTTCGAGCGCGTCAGCGGCGTCATCCATCGCCCCCAGCCTCCGAAAACGCTTGCCGCGCTGCGGGCACGGCTGGAAGGCGTCGACGATTTCACCCTCGCCGCACTGCACACGCTTGCATCGTTGAGTGCCTCGCTGTGCGTGGCGCTGGCCGCGCTGGAGGACGATGTCGACCCGGCCGAGTTGTGGTCGGTGGCGAACCTCGAAGAGGAGTGGCAGGCCGAACTGTGGGGCCGCGACGCGGAAGCGGAAGCGCGAACCGGCAAGCGCGGCAAGGAATTCGCCGGGGCCGCCGAATTCGCGCGACTGGTGCGCTAGACCTCTAGCCCACCCACTCCGCGACCTGGCCCGCGACGTCGTTTGCGGCCTGGTTCAACGCCGGGCCGACCGAGGCCGCTTCGGGTGTGACGCCGGGAATCACGCTTTCGAAACGGCGCGTCTCGATCCGTTCGTCCGTTGTGTCGCGAATCGCGTCGAACCGCACCACGACCGAAGACGTGCGCGCATCGTAGCCGAAGTCGCGCAGCACCCCGCGCAGTTGCGTCGTCGGCGTCAGCGCGGGATCGTCCGAATCGATGACCAGCCGCCCGCTGCGCGTACGGACCGTCTCGGCGAGCAGCGCGCGGAACAGGCGAGCGGGCTTGTCCACCCATACCGCGTCCTTGAGATAGGCGAGGTTGGCATCGTCCACCTGCACCGGCACGCGCACGACATCCAGCCGCGCGGGCGCATCGGGTACCAGGATCGCCAGCGCCCCGGCCGCACTTCCGGCCGCGCCCGTTCCGGCGGGCGCTTCGGCGGTCGGAGTGAGCGTCAGCAGGCTCTCGGGCGGTTCGGCGCCGAAGCTGATGCAGCCCGAAAGCGCGGCGAGCGCCGCCAGCGCGGGAAAAGTTCTGACAATCGCGCGCATGGCGTTCCCCTGTGATTTCATGTCGCTCACGGCTCGTAGTCGGGCAGCTTCTGCCCGCCGACGAGCGAGCCCGCGCCCTGCGATTCGATTCGCTCCGTCACGCTGCGCAGCGCCTTGCTGGTCGCGCGCAGGTCCTGCATCGCGGCCTCGGCGGCGGGTAGCGTGCTTTCCGAAAGCTGGCGCGCGGCGGGCCGTGCGTCGTCGAGCGTGGCAGTGAGCGCCTTGGCCGCGTCGTCAGCCGATTTCAGCGTGCCGCGCAGCTGGTTCGCGAGCGACTGCCCCTCCTGGTTCAGAAGCTGGTCGGTGGAACCCATGACCTTCTCGAATGAATCGAGCGCTTCGCTCGATTCCCGCAGGGTGACCTGCAGCTCGGCCATCGTCGCGCGGACCTGAGGCGCCGTCTCGGCGAGGTCGGCGGTCATCTGGTTGGTGTTGCGCAGGATGCCCGCGATCTCGCCCTGGTTCTCGTCCGACAGGAGCATGGTCAGCCGCTCGGTCAGAGTGGCGAGGCGTTCGAGCAACAGCGGGGCGTTGGCGAGCAGTTCGCCCAGCCCGCCCGGCTTGGTCGGGATCACCGGCACGCCTTCGGGGCATGCTGTGTTGCCCGGCCCTTCCTCGCAGGTGATCGGGGGCGCATCGCGCCGCGCGCCGTCGAGAAGGATGGTGGAGACCCCGGTGAAGGAGCCCTGGATCGTGGCGGTGGTGCCCACGCGGATCGGCACCTCGTCCTTCACCTTGATCCGCACGCGCACGAATTGCGGATCGGTTTCCCACAGCGAGATGTCGCTGACTTGCCCAACCGGCACGCCCGCGAAGGAGACCTGCGAACCGTTGGCGAGCCCCGCCACCGATTGCTTGAAGAAGATGTCGTATTCGTCGAGGTTGCCCTGCCCCAGCCGCGCGAGCCAGACGAAGAACAGCGCGAGCCCGCCGAGCAGCAACAGGGTGACGGCCCCCACCCATACGTGATTTGCGCGCGTTTCCATTCGGTTGCCCCTATGCCTCGCCTTGCGAGGCGTTGTCCATCGTTTCGGCGCGCTTCTTGCTCGCCTGGGCGGCGCGGCCGCGCGGGCCGTTGAAGTATTCCTCGATCCACGGATGATCGGTCTCGAGCAGTTCGGGAATCGTGCCCACGGCGATGACCTTCTTGTCGGCAAGCACCGCGACCCGGTCGCAGATTTCGTACAGCGTATCGAGGTCGTGCGTGATGAGGAACACCGTCAGGCCGAGCGTTTCCTTCAGTTCGCGCGTCAACCTGTCGAACGCCGCCGCGCCGATCGGGTCGAGGCCCGCTGTCGGCTCGTCGAGGAACAGGAGTTCGGGGTCGAGCGCCAACGCGCGCGCGAGTCCGGCGCGCTTCTTCATGCCGCCCGAGAGCTCCGCCGGATACTTGCTCACCGCGTCTTCCGGCAGACCGGAGAGCATGACCTTGTAGCGTGCGATCTCGTGCATCAGCTCGGGATCGAGATCGGGGTAGAACTGCTTGAGCGGGACCTCGACGTTTTCCCCCACGGTCAGTGTGGAGAACAGCGCCCCGCCCTGGAACAGCACGCCCCAACGGTTGCGGACGCCTAGGATCTCGTCGGGCTCGCCGCCCGTCATCGAGCGGCCGAACACCTCGATCTCGCCTTCGTCGGGGATCTGCAGCCCGATGATCGAGCGCATGAGGACGGACTTGCCGGTGCCCGAGCCGCCGACCACGCCGAGGATCTCGCCCCGGTTCACCGTGAGCGAAAGGTCCTCGTGCACGGCCTGGTCGCCGAACCGGTTGACGAGTCCGCGCACCACCACCGGATGCGAGCCGCGAAACCGCTCGTAGCGGCCCAGACGCCGCTCCTCCTGCTCCTGCGTTTCGTCGCTCATCCCCAGCCGATCTCGGTGAAGAACACCGCAAAGAAGGCATCGAGCACGATGACCATGAAGATCGCCTGGACCACCGCCTTGGTCGTCTTGAGGCCGACTTCCTCCGAATTGCCCTGAACCTGCATGCCCTGATAGCAACCGGTCAGCGCGACGATCAGGCCGAAGACCGGCGCCTTGGCCAGCCCGACATAGAAGTCGTACGTCGGCACGACCTCCTGGATGCGCGCGAGGAAGGTCAGGAACGGTATGCCGAGCATCACGTCGCCGATCACCGCACCGCCGACGATCGCGGTGCACGAGGCGAAGAAGCCGAGCAGCGGCATCATCAGCACTGCGGCGAGAATGCGCGGGATCACCAGCGCCTCGATCGGCGAGATGCCGATCGTGCGCATGGCGTCGACTTCCTCGGTCAGCTTCATCGTGCCGATCTGCGCGGCGAACGCGCTCCCCGAGCGTCCCGCGACCATGATCGCCGTCATCAGCACGCCCAATTCGCGCAAGGTGATCCGGCCGACGAGGTTGACCGTCAGGGTTTCGGCGCCGAACTGCTGCAACTGGACCGCGCCCTGCTGCGCGATGACGATACCGATCAGGAAGCTCATCAGCCCGATGATCGGTAACGAGGAAATGCCGACCAGTTCCATCTGGTGGACGAGCGCCTTCACGCGGAAGCGGCGCGGGTGGCGGATCAGGCTGAGCGTCGCGAGCAGGATCTGGCCGAGAAAGCCGACCATCCCGACGACGCCCTGCCAGAATTCGTGAACCAGCTCGCCCATGCGCCCGGGCACGCGTTCCCACACAGGCGTGCGCGGGGGCCGGATCGCGACCCCGTCGGCGGTGGTCTTGATTGCCTTGAGCAGCCGCTGCGCGCGTTCGCTGGCGCCGACGATTTCGGCGTCGTGCTCGCTTGCCAGATTGCAGGCGATCCATGCCCCGACCGTGTCGATCTCGCTAACTTGCGACAGGTCCACCGTCGCCAGCTTGCCTTCCAGCGCGCGCAGATCGCGGTCCACCGCGCCGACCGTCGATACGAGATAAGGCCCTGAAAGGACTAGCCGAGCGCGGCCGTCGCCGCCGTCCTCGAGTTCGTAAAGGGCCCCTTCCTTCATCGCCGCGACCTATGCGGCGAAACCGGGCGCACTACAAGCGTGCAATCGCGTGCGTGTTGCACCGCAGCGCACCCGCTGGCAAAGGCCCAGACCCTATGAGCACCGAACTTTCCAAGACCTTCGACCCCGCCGATATCGAAGCGCGCTGGTACGCGCATTGGGAGGACCGCGGCCTGTTCCGGCCCGAGCGCCCCGACGCCGCGCCGTTCACGATCGTCAATCCGCCGCCCAACGTCACCGGCAGCCTCCACATCGGCCACGCGCTCGACAACACGCTGCAGGACGTCGTGGTCCGCTACGAGCGGCTGCACGGCAAGGACGCGCTGTGGGTCGTCGGCACCGACCACGCAGGCATCGCGACCCAGATGGTGGTCGAGCGCCAGCTCGAGGCGAACCAGGACAAGCGCACCAACTATTCTCGCGAGGAATTCGTGCAGAAGGTGTGGGAGTGGAAGGAGGAAAGCGGCGGCACGATCACCCGCCAGCTCCGCCGCCTCGGCTGTTCGATGGACTGGGGCCGCGAGCAGTTCACCATGAGCCCCGAATTCACCCGCGCGGTGACCAAGGTGTTCGTCGACCTCTACAACGACGGCCTGATCTACCGCGACAAGCGGCTGGTGAACTGGGACCCCAAGCTCAAGACCG
>CAMPGP010000093.1 GCA_946885545.1 uncultured Altererythrobacter sp. | reverse complement strand
CGCAGCAGGCGACGAACCCCTGACAAAGATTGTGCTGTAGCGCGCAGCCAGCAGTAGTACCGTCGGCAGGATCATCGTGTTGACGATGTCCTTCAGATTTTCCCAGGTCGCAGGCCTGGCAAAACCTTCCAACCGCTCATGGATGTCGAGCGCCTCGCCGATGGCCGCGACGAAAAGAACCAGCAGCCACGGCCGCCAGTCGCGGGCCTTCCAGCCGAACATCAGGCACGCGCCGACGAAGATGATCAACGCCACGTAGATATGGAGAGCGTCTCTGGCGAGATGCAGGTTCTCTACGAGATAGAGCTTCGATTGCTGAAACAGACCCATCGCGTTCGCCTGCCGCCAATTGCCAACGTGCGCAAGCGTCGGCATTAAAGTGGCAAAGCGAAATCGAATGGGAGAGAAGTGCGATGCTCGGAGCCATGCAGGATTGGGACCTGGTGGTCACTCACCTGATCGACCACGCCGCGCGCGAACACGGATCGCGCGAGCACGTGACGCATTGGGCCGACGGCAGCCAGACCCGCGCCACTTGGGCGAGCATTCGCCACGATGCGCTGCGGATGACACAGGCACTGCGCGCGCTGGGAATCGAGCAGGGCGACCGGATTGCGACGCTGGCGATGAACCATTCGCGCCATTTGGTGAGCTGGTACGGCGCGGTCGGGGTGGGCGGGGTGCTCCACACGATCAATCCGCGCCTGTTCGAGGACCAACTGGAGTACATCGCCAACCATGCCGAGGATCGCGTCCTGCTCTACGATGCGGCGTTTCAGCCGATCGTCGACAACATGCGCAGCCAGTGGACCACGATCGAGCATTACATCTGCTACGATCCGCCCGCCGGGTTCGACCCCGGATCGGGGTCCGGGGCAGGCGCCGTCGGCTTCGAGGACTGGATTGGAGAGCACGACGGCCAGACCGACTGGGCCGAGGTCGGCGAGCGCGATCCGTGCATGCTGTGCTACACCAGCGGTACGACCGGTCACCCCAAGGGCGTGCTCTACGAACACCGTTCGACCATGATGCACGCGATGGCGGGCATCCAGCCCAACTGCTTCGATTTCGACGCGCGCAGTGTGATGCTGCCCGTCGTGCCGATGTTCCACGCTGCGAGCTGGGGCCTGCCGTGGGCGGGCGCGATGACCGGGGTGAAATTCGTCTATTCGGCGGTCAACGATCCGGCGGTGCTGTGTGATCTGATGGAGCGCGAGGGCGTGACCCATTCGGCGGGCGTGCCCACCGTATGGCTGGCGATGTTCCAGCACTGCGACGCCACGGGCACCCCGCTGCCCAAGCTGCAGCAGGCGATCATCGGCGGCTCGGCCGCGCCGCGCTTCATGATCGAGCGGCTGATGAAGAACGGCAGCCGAGTGGCGCACGCCTGGGGTATGACCGAGACCAGCCCGATCGGCACGGTCGGCGCGCCGACGCCCGACTGGGATCGCCTCTCGTTCGAGGAGCAGGTGGATATCGTCACCAAGCAGGGCCGCCCGGTGTTCGGCGTCGAGCTGCGCACGGTCGATCTCGACGATTTCACCAAGGCGCTGCCGCGCGACGGGAAAAGCTCGGGCGCGCTGCAGATCCGCGGGCCGTGGATCATCAAGCGCTACTTCAAGGCGGAGGAGGATGCGGTGACCGCCGACGGCTGGTTCGACACCGGCGACGTCGGCATCCTCCACCCCGACGGCACGCTGCAGCTGACCGACCGAACCAAGGACGTGATCAAGTCCGGCGGCGAGTGGATCAGCTCGGTCGAGCTCGAGAACGCCGCCTGCGGCCACCCCAAGGTCGCCGAGGCCGCCGCGATCGGCATGCCGCATTCGAAGTGGGACGAGCGCCCGGTGCTGTTCGTGGTCCGCAAGCAGGGCTGCGAGTGCTCGGCCGACGAGGTGGTCGAACACCTCAAGCCACTTGTCGCGAAGTGGTGGCTGCCCGACGCGGTCGAGTTCGTCGACGACATCCCCCACACCGCCACCGGCAAGATCAGCAAGAAGGACCTGCGCGCCCGCTTCGCCGACTACCGGCTGGCCGAGGCGGACTGACATGACGAGCAGGACCTGCCCCAAGTGCGGCAAGCGCATGGAAGAAGGCTTCACTATCGACGCGGGCGACTACAGCATGCCGATGGTCGGCACCTGGCATCGCGGCAAGCCGCAGAAGTCGTTCTGGGGCCTCAAGACCGCCAAGGCCGACAAACACGAAATCGCCGCCTGGCGCTGCACGGGGTGTGGATATCTGGAGAGCTATGCGGTGTAAATTGTCGCTGCTTTCGACAATAAGGGGAGAGATATGTTCGGAAGGGTATGGAGTCTTGTGCTGGCCGCCGCGATGCTGTCGGCATGCGGCTCAGTTTCCGCACGAGATAGGCAGATCGACCAACTCGAGAACTTGGCAAAGCAAGGCAACCCGAAGGCGCAATATCATCTCGGGATGATGTATCTGACGGGGACCTCGGTCGAACAGGATCAAGAGAGAGCAGTCGAGTATTTTCGGGCATCCGCAGAACTTGGAGATCCGCTCGCATCGTATAAGCTTGGGTGCTTTTATGATGGACAGTACGAACTGTTCGAGGTGGACTACGATCTCGCCCTGCAACACAAGCTTATTGCAGCGGAGGCCGGTTACGCGCTGGCACAGCAGGATGTTGCGGGTCTTTTTTATCGACGCGATGACGTCGAGCGCGCTCTCGAGTGGTTAGAACGCGCGGTCGCTCAAGGGACTGCCGGCGCGTTGTCGACTTATGCATCCATCCACAATGGCGCGCTGGGCGTCGCGAAGGATCCGGTTAAGACCGCAGCATATTTCAGGCTATTTCTGGACCGTGTCGACGCAAGCGACAAGCAGCGAGATTGGTTGAGGGACTTCGAAGCAAGGCTCACCGAAGCGGAGCGCAGCCAAGCTGCCGACATCGTCAAATCATTCGATCCTGCCCCGTCTCCGATCACGCTTGAAGCGCTGTCGGGCGCAGATGCGGCCAAGGCGTTGATCGGGTCCTCGTCATAACAACCGCATCTGCCCACCCACCTCGGGTGCCCTGAACTGCGAGCAATCCAGTTCGAATCGCATCTTGCCGATCCCGGCGCGCTTGCAGGCGAGTTTGAAGCGGGCGCGGAAGAGGTCGGCCCAGATGCCGCTGGGCTTCATGCGGGTGAAGAAATCGGGATCGTTATCCTTGCCGCCGCGGATCGAGCGGACGATCGACATGACCTTATCGCCGCGTTCGGGGAAATGGACCGAGAGCCATTCGCGGAACAGCGGGGCGACCTCGTGCGGCAGGCGCAGCGGAATCCATCCCGCCGAGCGCACGCCGACTGCGGCGGCGCGGGCGACGATATCCTCCATGAACTCGTCAGTGATCGCCGGGATGACTGGCGCGACCGAGCAGTGTGCGGGTACGCCCGCATCTACCAGCTTGCCGAGCGCGGCCAGACGCTTGGCGGGCGCGGCGGCGCGCGGTTCGAGCTTGCCCGACAGCTTCGGGTCGAAGGTCGTGACCGAGATCGCCACCGCCGTCAGATTGCGCCGCGCCAGTTCCGCCAGCAAGTCGAGATCGTCGAGCACGCGGTCGGACTTGGTGGTGATCGTGACCGGATGGCGCGCCTCGAGGCACACCTCGAGCACCTGGCGGGTGATGCGGTAGCGCCGCTCGATCGGCTGATAGGGATCGGTGTTGGTGCCCATCGCGATCGGGCGGGGCCTGTACTTCGGCGTGGCCAGCGTCTCGCGCAGCAGCCGCGCGGCGTCGGGCTTGGCGAACAGTCTGGTCTCGAAATCGAGACCCGGCGAGAGATCGTGGTAGGCGTGCGTCGGACGCGCGAAGCAATAGACGCAGCCGTGCTCACACCCGCGATAGGCGTTGATCGAGCGGTCGAAGGCAATGTCGGGCGAGCGGTTGAACGAGAGGATGGTCTTGGGCCGCTCCTCGGTCACCGTCGTGCGCAGCTTGATCGGCGGCCCGTCGAGCGCCTCAACATAGTCCCGCCAGTCGCCGTCCGCCTCGCGCGTCGCCAGTCCGAAGCGGGTCGGCACTGCGCTGGACTGGGCGCCCCGGCCATGCACATGCGGTTCGAGCCGACGTTTCATAATAAGAACATATACGGAACGCGAAGGCCGCTCAAGTTGCTTTCGGACTGGCCGTGGCATTCCGACTGGGCTAGCGGCGGGCGATGGACGAGATCATCTATCGCACAGCGCAAACGGCTGACGCCGAGGCGCTATCCGCGCTTTTTTCGTCGACCTTCACCGAAATCTTCGGGCACCTCTACCGGCCCGAAGACCTTGCGGCGTTCCTCTCCGAGCAAGAGCCGCCGCATTGGGTTCGGCAGATCACCGATCCGGCTTTCGCGATCCGCGTAGCCGAGTGCGATGGGCACCGGCTGGGTTATCTCAAGCTCGGTCCGCTCAAGCTGCCCGTGGATGCGCCGGAGCCTTCGATGGAGCTCCATCAGCTCTATCTTGTCGATAGCGCGCGCGGAGCCGGTGTCGCGGCGGAGCTGATGGACTGGGCGCTTGGCGAGGCCCGCGAGCGCGGCGCGCGCGATCTCTACCTCTCGGTGTTCAGCGAAAACATCCGCGCCCGGCGCTTCTACGCACGCTACGGGTTTGAGGAGGTCGGGCCCTATGCGTTCATGGTCGGCGAACAGGCCGACGAGGACATCATCCTTCGGCTCGCGCTCTAGCGGCTATCGCTCCCGCAGCCGCGGCATCAGGTCCACGAAGCTGCAGGGTCGATTGCGGCTGTCGAGCTGCTCGGCGAGGATCATGTCCCACCCGTCCTTCACCGCACCGTTGGAGCCGGGGAGGGCGAAAATGTACGTACCGCGCGCCACGATCGCGCAGGCTCGGCTCTGCACGGTGCTGGTGCCGATGGTCTTGTAGCTGAGCCAGCGGAACAGTTCGCCGAAGCCGGGGATGTCCCTCCCGCCGCAGGTTTCCCTGACCCGCTCGAGAGCTTCGGGCGTGACGTCGCGGCCGGTCAGGCCGGTGCCGCCGGTAGCGATCACCGCGTCGACAGCCGCATCGTCGATCCAGTCTTCGAGGAGGTCGACGATCGCCGAGGCATCGTCGCGCGCCATCGCTCGCCGTACCAGACCGTGTCCCGCGCGTTCGATGCGTTCGGCGAGGATGTCGCCGGACGTATCGTCTACCGCCGTTCGCGTATCCGAAACGGTCAGCAGGGCAATGTTGATCGGTATGAAAATGCGCTCGGGATCGATCGCCATCAGTCGCGCGCAGTCAGGCGCACGCCGCCGCCGCCCGCGAGTTCGGGGAAGGTCGGCCACATGCCCTGTGCCAGCGCGACGCGGCTTTCCGAAGCGCCGCCCGCCTGCCGCTCGTACATCCAGTAGTTGCGCATCACGATCGAGACGTAGCCGCGGGTCTCCCAATAGGGGATGCTCTCCATGTAAAGCAGCGGGTCGCCCTGGTCGCGGATTTCGCTGTTCCAGCGTCCGATCGGGGTGAGCCCGGCGTTGTAGGCCGCCATGATCTTGGGCAGCAGCCCGCCCGTAGCCTGCGAATCACGCAGCATCTGCAAGTGTTCCTGCCCGAAGGCGAGGTTGATCTCGGGCCGGGCCAGGTCGCTCGCATTGCCGGTTATGCCGAGCTTGCCGCGATGGTCGATCGCCGCTGCGGGCATGATCTGCATCAGCCCGCGCGCACCCGCCGGGCTGACGGCGTCGGCGCGGAAGACCGATTCCTGCAGCGTGTGCGCGTAGGCGAGGGCGGGGTCGACCTTCCAGCCGTTCACCGGCTGCCAGCGCGGGGCGGGATAGCGCAGCGCTGGCTCGGCCTGCGCTCCGCGCGGCGCATTGTGTGCCATCCACAGCTGGGTGGAAGGAAGCCCCATGTCGCGCGCGAGGCGCGAGAGTTCGTCGTAATGCTCGGGGTCACCGATCCGCGCCTCGTGGCGCAGGACTTCGTCGGCGAGATCGTCCCGTCCGATTTCGGCGAGCGAGACGGCAACGCGCACGTTCTCGACGTCGCGCAGTTTCTGCCAGTCCTCCATCGCAAAGTCGGCTCCCGCGTGGGTCATCGGAAGCGATTGCCCCAGCTGTTCGCGCGCGAGCATGCCGTAGAGCGTTTCGTCGAGCCTGGCGGCTCCGCGCAGCTGCTCGGCCGCCTTCTCGGGCTGGCGGCAGCGGATCAGCGCGCGGCTCGACCAGTAGAAGGCCGCAGCGGTAAGCTCGTTGTTGGTCGAACCGCGCGTGGCGCGCTCGAAATTGTCGGCGGCTGTGGCGCAGTCGCCAAGGCGCCAGGCGGCGAGACCCGCAACCCAATCGCCTTCGGCGACCCATGCGCCCGAGCCTTCGCGCACGGTCTGGGCCATGGCAAGCGCAGCAGGATCGTTGTTCTCGATATAATAGCTGAAGGCCACTCGCTGGCGCCATTCGGCGCGGGCCGGGGCGCTCAGCAGCGCGTCGACCCCGTCGAGCAGCAGGCGCGCGCCGTCGGGATCGTCGTTGCTGATCCGATCAAGGATCGCGCTGCTGATATCCGCGGGCATCGTGCCGTCGTCGGTGGACGAAGGGCGAATGCGCTTGGAGGAATAGGGTTGGCGCACGAAGCTTTGCTCGCGCGGGAGATAGGGCGCGGACATCAGCCCGCGCTTGAGCCCTAGGTTGGCGATCTGCTCGGCTTGCGGAAGTCGACTGCCCCTGCCGAGCCAGGCCTGGATCGCCGGCAGTTCGATCCGCGGGCTGTTCGCGTGCAGGAAGTATTCGGCGCGCGCGACCTGATGCAAGGGGCCGTCCGCTCGCTCGGCCAGGAGAGCGTCCACGCGGACCCAATCCTCGCCGTCGATCGCCTGGAAGAGCTGGCTGTAATATTGCTGGTCCGGGCGGCTCAGAAGCTCGGGCACATTGCTGTTGAGTGCACGAGAGCGGAAATATTCTGCAGCGCTGATGTTCGCCGTGGCGGGTGTCGCGCCGGCGAGCGCGACAATCCCGCCGAGGGCCGCCGCCGCCAGCTTCAAGCTGCTAGTGAGGTTTCGTTTCGCCATAAGTCCAATCGAGCCAGCATCGCCAAAAGCGCTCGCGCCGCTTCGCCGAACGAAGCATGTCGGCAAGCCCGCTAGCGCCCATCGCGGGTATTTTCAGCGAATCATGGTTGAAATCGCGTAAAACTGCAGGGCCTTGCGCCATGTCGTGCCCCAACAGCGGCGGAATGTTGCGTCCGAGGAAAAGAATCCGTTCCGGAGCGGCGAGCGCGACATGGTGTGCGAGCAGTTCGCCAAGCCCCGATTGCCGGACCGCGGGCCAGTCGGGCGCCGGATCGTGCCGCGGGAGCAGCGACGCGAGATAGACCGCGTCGCGATCGAGACCGGCGGCGCGCAGGAATCCGTCGAGCAGCGCGCCTTCCGATCCTGCAAGGAGCCGGTCGTCGTCGGTCGCTTCGGGCTGGTTGACGACGATCATCAACGCCGGACGCGTCGGGCCGGCGGGGGCGACGCGCGGGTAGGCACCGCCCGCATCTAGCGTTTCCGACGCCATCCACCATTCGCGGAACGCCGCGAGGTCGGTCGGCCAAGCGCTCTTGTCCACGTTGACCCTTCGCGCGGGTTCGACCGAGGGGGATAGTGGCCGGGGCGGTGCCAGGTCGACCGGCGCTGGGGTCGCTCCCGCCGGTTTCGCCGCATCCTCGTCGGGCGGGGCCAGCCAATCCGTAGCGTCGTCGGCGAAATCGCAGTCGACGCCGGCTTCGCGCCACCACTCGACGGCGGCGGCGAACTGCGCGGAAAGCGGGTGGGCGGGGCGATCGGCCATCTCGGCTGCGGTCTTGACCTGCCATGCGGCAGCAATCAAGGCATGAAGCAAGTCTCGGGCAG
>CAMPGP010000092.1 GCA_946885545.1 uncultured Altererythrobacter sp. | reverse complement strand
AACCCGTGTTTCAGCCGTGAAAGGGCCGCGTCCTAACCGCTAGACGAAGGGGCCGAACCGTCAGATGCCGGTGGCGTGGCGGCGCACTTAGGGGGGCTATGCGGCGCGGTCAACCCTGTGTTGCAGCCGCGCGTCAATCGGCCCAGGCAGCGTCCTCGATATGCAGCTCCGCCTGCGGGCGCGCACCCCAGTCGTCGATCTTCGCCCGGCCGGCGAGCCACAGCCTGCGGCCCTTGGCGCCGTGGAGGAGAGACTGGCCCAGTTCGCTCTCCGCCATGCGGAAGCCGATCGCCTTGAACGACCTGCCGTCCTCGCCGCTCGCGATCACGCGGACGTGGTCGCTGCCGACTAGATCCGCCTTGACCAGCCGTACCGGACCGACCGCCAGTTTGGGACCCGGCCAGCCAACACCGAACGGCCCGGCGCGGTCGAGCGTTTCGACAAGTTCCGGGGTGAGACCGCCCGGCGCGAGCGAGAGGTCGAGCGCCAACACCTGCTCCGCGCTTGCGCGCTGCACCGCTCCGGCCAGCCGATCGTCGAGCCAGTCGGCGAGCGAATCGAGCTTGTCGGCCTCGACCGTCAGTCCCGCCGCCATCGCGTGCCCGCCGCCTGCCACCAGCAGCCCCGATTCGCGCGCCGCGATGATCGCCGCGCCGAGATCCACGCCAGAGATCGAGCGGCCCGATCCCTTGCCCTGGCCGCTCTCCGCGTCGAGCGCGATCACCAGTGCGGGCTTGCCCGTCTTCTCCTTGATGCGCCCGGCCACGATGCCGATGACGCCGGGATGCCAGCCTGTGCCCGACAGCACGAGAACGGAGCGGTTGTGCTGACGAGCGAGCTGCGCTTCCGCCGCCTCCTGCACTTCCGCCTCGATCGCGCGGCGTTCCTCGTTGAGCGCGGAAAGCTGCGCGGCGATCGCGCTCGCTTCGTCGTGATCCTCGGTCGTCAGCAGCCGCACGCCGAGCGTCGATTCGCCGACCCGACCTCCGGCATTGATGCGGGGGCCGAGCGCGAAGCCGAGGTCGCTGCAGGCCGGGGCGCGGGTCAGCCGGCTCGCATCGATCAGCGCGGACATGCCGACGTTCTGGCGCTTGGACATGACCTTGAGACCCTGCGCCACAAAGGCGCGGTTGAGCCCGTGGAGCGCTGCGACGTCCGCGACGGTACCGAGCGCGACGAGGTCGAGCAGCGCGCGGATGTCCGGTTCGGGGCGGCTTTGGAAATAGCCGCGGCCGCGCAATGTTCGCACGACCGCGATCGCCAGCAGGAAGGCCACGCCGACCGCCGCGAGGTGTCCGTGGCGCGCCCCAAGATCGCTTTCGTCGAGCCGGTTGGGATTGACCAGGGCCGCCGCGCGCGGGAGTTCGGCCGAGCATTTGTGATGGTCGACCACGATCACGTCGACGCCGGCGTCGTGCGCCATGCCGAGCGCTTCGTGCGCCATCGCGCCGCAGTCCACGGTGACGATAAGGCTCGATCCCTGCTCGGCGAGCCGGACCAGCGCTTCGCCGCTCGGGCCGTAGCCCTCCAGCAGGCGATCGGGGATGTAGTGCCCGGCATCGTGGCCCAGCATCCGCAGGAGGCGGATCAGCAGCGCCGAACTCGTCGCGCCGTCGACGTCGTAGTCGCCGTAGACCGTGACCGTCTCGCTCCCGAGCACGGCCTGCGCGATGCGCTCTGCGGCCGCGTCCATGTCTTGAAAGGCCGAAGGGTCGGGCAGGAATTCGCGCAGGGTCGGGTTGCGCTGGCGCTCGATATCCTCGCGCGCGACGCCGCGCGACAGGAGCAGCTGGGCGACGATGTCGTCCTCGAGCGAGGCTACGCTTCCGCCCAACGCCATGTTGCCACCCCGCCAGCGCCAGGCCTTGCCCGAAAGCGAGCGTTCGATACCGAATACACAGGAGAGCGAATGCAGCGCCATGTCCGGCACCTACTCCAGGGGAGCCCGCGGCGCAAAGCGCGCGGTTTGACAATCGACAGCCGTGCGCGTTGGTAGCGACAATGACCATCCAAAAACGCCGATTGCTTGTCGCGTGGCACAGCCGCACCGGTGCAAGCCGCGCGATGGCGCGTGCGGCGACGGAGGGTGCCGGAGATGCCGCGCAGTTGTTGCGTGCCGGCGAGGTCATGCCAGAAGACATCGTCTCCGCAGCCGCGTACCTGTTCGTCTGCCCGGAGAACCTCGCGAGCATGAGCGGCGAGATGAAGGAGATGTTCGACCGCTGCTACTACCCCGTGCTCGGTCGGATCGAGGGCCGCGCCTACGCGACGCTGATCGCGGCCGGATCGGATGGGGAGGGCGCGCAGCGCCAGATCGACCGGATTGCGACCGGATGGCGCCTCCGGCGCATCGCCGATCCGATCATCCTGCACTTCGACGCACAAACACCCGAGACGATCCTGGCCGAGAAAATCGTTTCCACCGAACGCCTTGCGAAGTGTCGCGAACTGGGCGAGGCGTTTGCGGAGGGCCTGGCGATCGGAATGTATTGAAAGGTCCGATTTGGGTGCAACCGGCTCGGTGCCTCTCGACGCCCGATGGCAATCGGGCCTAGTAATCGCGGCCGAAGCTCTGGGGACGGATCAGATCGCCAATCCTGCCGCAACCGTCGTGAAGCGTGGATCGCCCGATTTGCTCCTGCTGTTTGCAGCAGGAGACCGGCCCGACGGCGCTGCCCTGCGTTCCGCTGTCCAGGCGGCCGAAGGTCTTTCGGTCAGCCACGACGCGGCCGGGCCGGCAGGGGCGGACGGCGACGAGGCGCTGTGGCTCGAACTTCTTTCCGGCGGAATGACTTTCGATCTCCGCGGGATCGCGCCCGGCTCCGGGCCGATCGTGCCGAACCTGCGCAATCGCTACGGAATCGACGTCGATTTCGCGGAGCGTTCGACGGAAGCATTGATGCTCGCCCCGGGGCCGCATTTGTGGGGCGGCCGGTCGACGATGCCGGTCGTCCGCGCGCAGGCGGCTGTCGCTGCGGCTTTGCTTCGTGCGTTCCCGAGTACGCTAGCAGTCTCGTGGACGCCGGCGCAGACGCTGATCGGATCAAGAATCTTCCTTTCGATGATCGATGCCTGGCTTATGGGCGGAGCCTTTCCCGCACTTGGGCTGACCGCGTTCCGGCAGACGATGGGAAGCGCACTGCAATCGGAAGGGCTGGCGTTCTTTACCGGACAGGAGCTTCATTTCGATCCGCTGCTCTTTCCTGACCCTGGCGAGGCGGCGCGGATCGGCGTGCGCCTCGTCAACGAGCTGGTCGTCCGGGCGCCAGTCGACGTCGCGATCGACATTGCGGGTCCCGAAGGGCAGCTCTTGACCATCACTCCATCTCCCAACGGCCGCTTCCTTCGCGTCGGGCGTGGCTGATCATCGTCTGTCGTTCTCCGGCGATTTGCGTGCGAGCATCCCGTTCTCGGCCGTAAACCGGCGGGCGCAACCGGGGCACGATCCAGGCCTCCAGCGCCACCATCTCCTGCCGCGCCAGCTTCGCTCGCGCCCCTGCTTCGCGCGCATGTTCGGCGCGCTGGGGGCGGCACGCCTCGGGCTGGAGGACTTCAGGCGCAACGGCATGCTCCTTCCGGCGCGGGAGCAGGCGGTGATGCGGACGGGGCTTCCGCTCCATCGCGGGCCCCACCGGATCTATAGCGAGCTCGTCGCCCAGCGGGTCGGTCAGGTCGAACGGGGCTGGAACGCCGCGCTTCGGTGCGATCGCGAGCGGGCAGGGGAAGAGGCGCTCATGCGGCTCGCGCTCATTCAGCGGGCGCTGCGCCTTCGCCTGCTCGACACCCGACGCAAGGCTCTCGTGCTCAATTCGCGCGACCCGCTCGGCCAGGCGTTCGACTTCACGGAACTCGACGCCCTGGCAAACGCGCTGTGGACCGCGACTCAGCCGAAGACCTTGGCGTCCAGTTCCGCCTTCGCTGCCTGATACTCGCGCTCGAGCCGGTCGACGCGGTCTGCCACGCTGTCGACCGCGTCGACCATGCCGATGCCCTGGCCCGAGCCCCAGATGTCCTTCCATGCCTTGGCCTTGGTGTTCCCGCCCGAACCGAAGTTCATCTTGCTCGGGTCGCTGCTCGGCAGCGCGGCGGGATCGAGCCCGGCGTTGCGGATCGAGCTGCCGAGGTAGTTGCCGTGCACCCCGGTGAAGAGATTGGTGTAGACGATGTCGTCCGCGTGTCCTTCGACGATGCCCTGCTTGTAGCGCTCGTCGGCGTTCGCTTCCTTGGTGGCGATCCACGGCGAGCCGATATAGGCGAAATCCGCCCCCATCGCCTGCGCCGCGAGCACCGAGCGGCCGTGCGCGATCGAGCCCGAGAGCGCCACCAGACCGCCGAACCAGCTGCGGATTTCCTGCATCAGCGCGAACGGCGACTGCACGCCCGCGTGCCCGCCCGCACCGGCGGCGACCGGGATCAGACCGTCCGCGCCCTTCTCGATCGCCTTGTGCGCGAAGCGGTCGTTGATCACGTCGTGCAGCGTGATGCCGCCCCAGCCGCGCACCGCGGCGAAGATCTCCTCGCGCGCGCCCAGCGAGGTGATGACCAGCGGCACCTGCCACTTGGCGCAGACGTGCATGTCCTCTTCCAGCCGGTCGTTCGACTTGTGGACGATCTGGTTGACCGCGAAGGGCGCGGCGGGCCGGTCCGGGTTGTCGCGGTTGTGCTGCGCGAGCTCCTCGGTGATCCGGTGGAGCCATTCGTCGAGCACGCCGGAGGGGCGGGCATTGAGCGCCGGGAACGAGCCGACGATGCCCGCCTTGCACTGCGCGATCACGAGTTCGGGGCCCGAGACGATGAACAGCGGCGATCCGATCACCGGCAGGCGCAGGCGGTCGAAGGGGGCGGGAAGAGGCATCGGATTCTCCGTTGTCGTTCGCAACCTGCCGCGGCGCTATCGGGACTGCCTGATCTTGTCGAGCGTGACGTTACGTAAGCGTCAAGCGAGCAGATCCTCGATTCCGTAGATCCGAGCGGCGGTGCCGGCGAACAGCGCGCGCTTCTCCTCCGCCGAGGCGCCCGAGGCGATGCGCTTGAAGGCGTTCCACAGCACGGGGTAGCTCGCGCCCCAGCGGTCGACCGGGTAATTGCTTTCGAACATCGCGCGGCTAGCGCCGAAGGCCTCGATGCAGGTTTCGATGTAGGGCATCCACTGGGCCGCCAGCTCCTCGGAACCGCACCCTTTGGCCGGGCCTTCCCCGGGCATGGCGCAGAACGCCATCGCGAGACCGCCGAGCTTTACGGTGACGTTCTCGCATTCGGCGAGCGCGCGGATGCTGGCGCGCCAGCGGTCGAAGTGTTCCCCGAGCTTGCCGCGATAGCTGGCGATGCCGAGCGGTGTGCCGCAATGATCGAGCACGATCGACTGTTCGGGGAAGGCGCGCGCGAGATCGATGAGATCGCCCAACTGCGGTTCGAGCAGCCAGGCGTCGAAGGTCAGCCCGCGCTTGTCGAGTTCCGCGAAGCCTTCGCGGAAGCGCGCGTCGCGGTAGAGGCCTTCCGGCGCGTGGAACGGCGGGCCGAGCACCTCGGGATCGGCATCCCACGCAGCCGAATGGCGTATGCCGACGAAGCGCTGCGATGCCGCCTTGAGCGCATCGAGCACCTCGCCCGCCGCTGCCCCACGAGTCAGGTCTGCATGGCCGACGATCGCGGCGCAGGGGCGGTAGGCGCCGTAGAGCCCGCTCGCGCCCTGTGCCGCGACGCCGTTGACGAACTCGACCTCGCCAACCGACTTGAGCGCGTCGCCCCGGCTCGCGTCGTAGAACGCACCGCATTCCATGAACACGGTGCCGACGACGTTGTGGCCGCTGTGGGTGTCGGCCTGGAGCTGGTCGAACGTGTAGTAGGCCGCGCCTGCGATCGTCTCCAGGAAGGCGTGGCGCGGTTCAGGGAAAGCGGGGCGCAGCGGGCGCAGGTCCCACAGGTGATGGTGCGGGTCGATGATGGGCAGGTCGGGCTCGAGAATCGGCTCGCTCATCGCGTCCCTCCACCGATGATACGTTGAGACATGGACCACATGTTACACAGTCTTGGAGCAAAAAACTCCGGGTGCTTTTGGGGCCACATGGCAGGTTTCGAAGTGGGCTGGGGAGTGCTCATCCGACGAGGCTAGCGCGGACTTTGGCTTGTAGGAAAGGCCGGAGTGGTGCGCGAGCTCCCCGTCACCGTCATGCTGAACTTGTTTCAGCATCCATCGCTCCTTCCGCAACTGCGGACGGGGAGGAGAAATGGACCCTGAAACAAGTTCAGGGTGACGGGGAATTTGGCCTTAGGCTCAAGGTCTAGTTCGGAGCCCCATCCACCGCCGAATTCGCAGCGCTGAGCACAGCGCGTACGCTGGCCGTCGCGATGTCCTCGTCGATGCCGACGCCCCACACGCGCTCGCCGGAAGGCAAAGCGCATTCGAGGTAGGCGGCGGCGCGGGCGTCGGAGCCGGTGGAGAGGGCGTGTTCGGTGTAGTCGCAGACTTCCAGTTCGAGCCCGAAGCTGTCCTTCAAAGTTGCGACGACCGAGGAGATCAATCCGTTGCCGCGGCCCGAAACGCTCTGCACCTGGCCGCCGACCTCGATCGTGCCCGAGAACACGCGGGTGCCGTCGGCGGCGCGGCTTTCCTCGTAGTCGACGAGCTGGAAATGCTTAGGCCGTACCTGCACGTGGTAAGTACGCTTGAAGACTTCCCAGATGTCGGCGGCGTTCAACTCGCGGCCCACTTCGTCGGCCATTTGCTGGACGTGGCGGGAGAAGTCCGCCTGCATCTTCTTGGGCAGCTTGAGGCCCTGGTCCTGTTCCAGCACCCAGGCGAAGCCGCCCTTGCCGGACTGGCTGTTGACGCGGATCACCGCCTCGTAGCTGCGGCCGAGGTCCGCCGGGTCGATCGGCAGGTAGGGCACGCGCCAGCGCTCGTCGTTCTGCTGGTGGTGCGCCTCGAACCCCTTCTTGATCGCATCCTGATGGCTGCCGGAGAACGCGGTGAAGACCAGCTCGCCGCCGTAGGGGTGGCGCTGGTGAACTGGGATCTGGTTGCAGAACTCGACCGTCTCGATCACGCGGTCGATGTCCGAGAAATCGAGACCCGGGTCGATCCCCTGCGTGTACATATTGAGCGCCACGGTCACGAGGCAGCAGTTGCCTGTTCGCTCGCCGTTGCCGAACAGGCAGCCCTCGACCCGGTCGGCGCCCGCCATCAGTCCGAGCTCGGCGGCTGCCACGCCCGTGCCGCGATCGTTGTGCGTGTGCAGGCTGATCACCGCGCTCTCGCGATTGGGCAGGTTGCGGCAGAAATATTCGATCTGGTCGGCGTAGATGTTGGGAGTTGCCGCCTCGACCGTGGCGGGCAGGTTGAGGATGATCGGGTTTTCGGGCGTGGGCGCGAGCACCTCCATCACCGCCGCGCAGACCTCGATGCTGAAATCGAGTTCGGCGGTGGAGAAGGTCTCGGGCGAATACTGGAAATGCCACTCGGTATCGGGGCGCTTGCCCGCCTCGTCGCGCATCACCCTGGCGCCCGCGACCGCGATCTCGCGCACCTCGTCGCGGCTCATGCGAAAGACGATGTCGCGCCATGCCGGGCTGACCGCGTTGTAGAGATGGACGATCGCCGCGCGCGCGCCGTCGAGGCTGGCGAAGCTGGTGCGGATCAGGTCCTCGCGGCTCTGCGTGAGCGCCTGTACGGTGACGTCGTCGGGGATGCGGCCCGAGCGGACGAGCCCCTGGATGAAGTCGAACTCGGTCGCGCCCGCGCTGGGGAAGCCGACCTCGATTTCCTTGACCCCGATCTCCACCAGCAGGTCGAAGAAGCGGTTCTTCTTCACCGCGTCCATCGGGTCGACGATCG
>CAMPGP010000091.1 GCA_946885545.1 uncultured Altererythrobacter sp. | reverse complement strand
GGTCCCTTCATGTTCCTCCGCCCCACCCTCGCCATCATCGCCGGAGCCTTCGCGACCGTCGCACTTGCGCTGGCCGGAGCGAGGGCGGGCGCCGATGAGATCCAGGCCGAGCTGGCGTGGCAGGCCGAGCGCGCGATCGCCGATACGGGGGGCACCGGCGTGTCGGCCCGGTTCTCGACGGCAGGCGGATCCCCTTCGCGCCATGCGGTCCTGCTGGGCGGAAGCGGTCTCGACGAGGGCACTCGCGCCGCGGTGGCCCGCGCGGTTTACGCGATCCCGGGCGTGGGCAGCGTGCGCTGGGCCGACAGCTCGGCGATCGCGCAGACCGAAACGATGGAATACACGCCCATGCACTGCCAGGAAGACGTCGACGCGCTGCTGCGCGCCCGCACGATCCGGTTCGAGGAATCGCGCAGCACGATCGACGTCCCGAGCCGCCAACTGCTCGACGAGGTCGCCGCCGCGCTCCGCCCCTGTCTCGGGAGCATCATCGCAATCACCGGACACACCGATACCTCCGGCCCCGAGCCGGGCAATCTCGCTCTCTCCAACGAGCGCGCGCAGGCGGTTCGCGAAGCGCTGATACGCCGCGGCATTCCGGGCGACGGGCTGCGGGCGCGCGGCGTCGGCTCGAGCGAACCGGTCGAGGGACTGGCGCCGACCGACCCGGCGAACCGGCGCATCGAATTTTCAGTCATCGCGACCGAACCGCTTCGGATTTCACCCATCGACGTTCCGGGGGCGACCTGACATGCCGATGTGGTTCGAACTCACGGTCATGCTGCTTGCGACCTACGTAGTCGGGCTCGGGCTCGGCTGGCTGGTCTGGGGGCGGGTGACCGACGACATGGGAGAATGACGGCATGATGCAAATGGTCGAGGCCTGGTGGCCGCTGTTCCTGATCGCACTGGTATTGGGCATCGCGATCGCCTGGTGGCTCTTCTCCTCCACGCGCCATACCAGGGTCACGGAGCGCGATTCCACCGATGTGCTTGACGAAGGCGCCGCCCCCGCCGCGCGAAACCAGGCCCTGATCGATGCCGCACCCGCGGCCACGCCACAGCCGCCGGTCGTACCCGCGGGTGTTGCCGGGGCAGGCACCGCGGTCGCCGCGGCGGTCGAGGCGCAGCAGGTCAAGGCCGCCGAAGAAGCGGTCATGGCCGAGCAGGAAGATACCTCGCCTCCCCTCTCTCCCGCCCCTGTTTCAGCACCTGTCACCCCTCCCGCCAGCGGGAACGCGGACGACTTGACGCGCATCAAGGGCGTCGGACCCAAACTGGCCGAGCTGCTCGCTTCGCTCGGAGTTCACAGCTTCGCACAGATTGCCGACTGGACTGACGCCGACATCGACCGGATCAATGCCCAACTCGGGCGGTTCGAGGGCCGCATCCGGCGCGACAGCTGGGTGGAGCAGGCCACGCTGCTCGCCCGAGACGACACGGTTGCCTACGAGGCGCGCTTCGGCCGTCTCTGAACCGTCGATTCACGACGGACGGCGGGAACAATCGCGTCTGCCTGCGGTTGGTTCGAGCAAGTTCACTCGAAATCCCTACAGGTAGCCATGATGAAACATCCGCGAATCCTGGTCGCAGAAGACGAGTTTATCGTCGCCTTCGACCTGTGCGACACTGTCGAGGAAGCCGGTTTCGAGGTCGAGGGTCCCCATTCGGAGCTTTCGACAGCGATGCTCGCGGTGCAGAAGCTGCGCCCCGATCTGGCGATCCTGGACGTCGAACTCGAAGACGGCGAGGCGTTCCCGCTCGCAGAAGCGCTGATGGCCGAGGACGTGCCCGTGATCTTCCACTCGGGTCAGTTCAGCCCTGACGAGGTTCGCGCCCGCTATCCCAGCGCGATCGCGTGCGCCAAGCCCTGCCCTCCGAACGTCATGCTGGAGAAGGTGCAGCAGGCGCTCGCCAGCCACTGATCGCCGACCGCACCGACGCGGTAGGGAGCTTAGTTCCGGAAGAGGCGGGCGCGACAGATGCGCCCGCCTCTTCCGTTTTGCGGGCGGCGATCCAGCCCCCGTTTCGCAGGGCTTGTCGCACCCCCACAAGCCTGCGAAGGGGATGGGAACAGTTACAGGAGAAACCATGGCCGGGATGGCGCCGTTCAGCTGGGAAGACCCGTTCGATCTCGATGGGCAGTTGACCGAAGACGAGCGGATGATCCGCGACGCCGCGCACGCATTCGCGCAGAGCGAACTTCAGCCGCGCGTCATCGACGCTTTCGCCGAAGAGAAGGACGCACCCGAACTCTTCCCGCTCATGGGTCGCGCCGGTCTGCTCGGCGCGACAATCCCCGAGGAATACGGTGGAGCGGGCGCGGGCTATGTCGCCTACGGCTTGATCGCGCGCGAGATCGAGCGCGTGGACTCGGGCTATCGCTCGATGGCCTCGGTCCAGTCCAGCCTGGTTATGTATCCGATCCATGCGTACGGTTCGGAGGAACAGCGCAAGAAATATCTCCCCGGCCTCGCCAGCGGCGAACTGATCGGCTGCTTCGGCCTGACCGAGCCCGACGCCGGGTCGGACCCCGGTTCGATGCGTACCTATGCCAAGCAGGACGGCGACGGGTATTCGATATCAGGCAGCAAGACCTGGATTTCCAATTCGCCGTTCGCCGACGTCTTCGTCGTGTGGGCCAAGAGCGAGGCGCATGGCGGCGCGATCCGCGGCTTCGTGCTTGAGAAGGGCATGGCGGGGCTCTCGGCGCCCAAGATCGACAACAAGCTCTCGCTGCGCGCTTCGACCACCGGGATGATCCTGATGGACGAGGTCAAGCTGCCCGCCGATGCGCTGCTGCCAGACGTGCAGGGCCTCAAGGGACCGTTCGGGTGCCTCAACCGCGCGCGCTACGGCATTTCGTGGGGCAGCATGGGCGCGGCCGAATTCTGCTTCCACGCCGCGCGCCAGTACGGCCTCGACCGCGACCAGTTCGGGCCGCTCGCGGGCAAGCAGCTCTACCAGCTGAAACTTGCCGACATGATGAGCGAGATCGCGCTCGGCCTCCAGTCCTCGCTGCGCGTCGGGCGGCTGATGGACGAAGGCAAGTTCGCCCCGGAGATGATCTCGATCGTCAAGCGCAACAACGTCGGCAAGGCGCTCGATATCGCGCGCAAGAGCCGCGACATGCACGGCGGCAATGGCATTTCTGGCGAATACCAAGTGATCCGCCACATGGTGAACCTCGAAACGGTCAACACCTACGAGGGCACGCACGACGTCCATGCGCTGATTCTGGGCCGCGCGATCACGGGGATTCCGGCGTTCTGATGAAGCTGTTCGGATACTATCGCAGCTCCACGAGCTATCGCCTTAGAATCGCGCTCAATCTCAAGCGGCTGGATTACGATATCGAGCCGGTCAACCTGCTGAAATCGGAGCAGCGCGGCGAAGCCTTCACCGCGCGCAACCCGTTCGCGGGCGTGCCGATGCTGGACACCGACGGGCGCGATCGGGCGCAGTCGATGGCCATTCTCGAATGGCTCGACGAGGCGTATCCCGAGCACCCGCTGCTGCCGTCGGATATCGAAGATCGCTTCACCGTGCGCGAACTCGCCTATGCAATCGCGACCGAGCTCCACGCGCCGCTGAACCTGCCCGTGCTCAAGTACCTCAAGGATCCGCTTGGCCATTCGCAGGACGAGATCGACACCTGGTATCGCCACTGGCTGGCCAAGACGCTGGCGCCGGTCGAGGCGCGGCTGGCGCAGCTCGGCACCAACGATTTCCTGATGGGAGCGCCCGGCCTGTTCGAGGTCGTGCTGCTGCCACAAGTCTACAATGCGCGCCGCTTCGCGTTCGATTTCGGTGCGATGCCGCATATCGAGCGGATCGAAGCGGCCTGCCTCGCGCTGGACGAATTCCGGCGCGCCCATCCCGACAATCAACCCGACAATCCCGAGAAGGACTGACCCATGAAGCTCGCCACGCTCAACGACGGAACCCGCGACGGCAAGCTGGTCGTCGTCTCGAAGGACATCACGCGCTATTGCGCCGCCGACAACATCGCGCCGACGATGCAGCACGCGCTCGACAACTGGGCCGAGGTCGCGCCCCAGCTCGAAGTGCTCTACCGCGACGTCGAGCACGAGGCGGTGCCGTGCGAGCGCTTCCACGAGCGCGAAGCGCATTCGCCGCTGCCGCGCGCCTACCAGTGGGCCGACGGCAGCGCGTACATCAACCACGTCGAACTGGTGCGCAAGGCGCGCGGCGCCGAGGTGCCCGAGAGCTTCTATCACGACCCGCTGATGTATCAGGGCGGCTCCGATGACTTCCTGCCCCCGCGTGCCGACATTCCGCTGAAGGACACCGCCTGGGGCTGCGACATGGAAGGCGAGATCGCCTGCGTGGTCGACGACGTGCCGATGGGCGTCACACCCGAGGAAGCCGCCGGACACATCAAGCTGCTCATGCTGGTCAACGACGTGAGCCTGCGCGGCCTGATCCCTGGCGAGCTCGCCAAGGGCTTCGGCTTCTTCCAGTCCAAGCCCGCGACCGCATTCAGCCCGGTCGCGGTCACGCCCGACGAACTCGGCGACGCGTGGCAGGGCAATGTGATCCACCGCCCGCTGATGGTCGACTACAACGGCGAACCGTTCGGAAGAGCCGAAGTCGGGCAGGACGCGACCTTCAGCCTCGCGGATCTCGTCGCGCACGCGGCAAAGACGCGCAATCTGGGCGCGGGCGCGATCATCGGCTCGGGCACTATCTCCAATCAGGGACCCGGCGGCGATCCAGGCAAGCCGGTGGCGGAAGGCGGCGCGGGCTATTCGTGCATCGCCGAAATCCGCATGATCGAGACGATCGCGGGCGGCGAGGCCAAGACGCGTTTCATGGCTCCCGGCGACCGCGTCGCGATCTGGATGGAGGACGAAGCGGGCCACTCGATCTTCGGCAAGATCGAGCAGCAGGTCGTCCAGGCCTGACCCGGGATGCGCGGGGCGCTTGTTGCGCCCGGCGCGATCTGGCACTCCCCCGATCGATGGGGGAACTGGCCGAATACATCGGATCTATCCGGCGTTTCGCAGGAAAGCGGCTGTGGCACGGCGCCGCGCTGGTTGTCGCGGCAGTCGTGGTCGAGGGATTCGGCATCCTCGCGATACTGCCCTTTGCAGCCCTGTTCACCGGCGAAGCCGATAGCGGACCGGCACGCAGCGTTCTGGAAGCCCTCGCCCGGATCGGCCTCGACACCACAGTCGAGCGTGCACTGGGGCTGACAGGCGCGTTCGTGGCGATCCTGGCACTGCGCAACCTAATCGTCTGGCGGCGTGAAATCTACCTCGCACAGCTCGGTGTGGATTTCGTCGATCACTGGCGCAGCCGACTGTTCAGAGCGGTTGGCGCGGCGCCCTGGACGAGCGTTTCTTCGCTACGCCGGACCGATCTCGAGCACGCGATCACCAACGACGTCGCGCGGCTCGGCGGCGGGACCGATCAGCTGCTCGGCTCGACGGTCAGCGCGGCGCTGATCGTGGTCCAGCTTGCGATCCTCGCCTCGCTGGCGCCGATGCTGATGCTGGTCGTGGTGGGGCTGATCGCGCTCGCCGCGCTCTTCGCGCTGCCGCTCGTGCGGCGCGCGGGATTGCTGGGCGGCAACCTCACCCGCGCGGGAAGGCGCATCCACGGCGTGCTCGGGGATTTCCTCGCAAGCCAGAAGCTCGCCCGCCTGCACGATGCGCAGCCGCGCTTCACCCGGCATTTCGAACGGGCGATCGCCGAAACGCGCGAGCAGCAGATGGCGCACCGCAGATCGCAATCCGCAGCGCGTGCCGTGTTCCAGCTTGTCGGCGGCACCGTCATCGCCGCCACGCTCCTGCTCGGCCTGCTGGCATTCGAAACCCAGCTTGCGGTGCTTCTGCTCACGCTCGTGGTGATGGCGCGGATCGTGCCGCCGATCATCTCGATCATGCAGACCAGCCAGTACGCCGCCAACATGCTGCCCGCGTTCCGCTCGGTTTGCGCGACGGAAGCGTCGCTGATCGCCGAGGCGCGCGCGGCACCGGCGAGCGACGCCGCTCCCCGCGCCGATAGCGGCCCCGCCAGTCTGCGCATGCACGCGGTGACCTTTCGCCATCCGGGGCAGGCCTCGGCGCTGCTCGACAAGTTCTCGCTCGAGGTCGCGAGCGGCGAAGTTGTGGCGCTCGATGCGCCTTCGGGCACCGGCAAAACCACGTTGCTGGACATAGCCGCCGGGCTCTACGCGCCCGAAAGCGGCGAAATCGCCGTAGATGGCCGCCGGATCGCTGGCGAGCGGGATTGGCAAGCGTGGCGCAGCGGCCTCTCCTACCTGCCGCAGGACCCGTTCCTGTTCGACGCCTCGCTGCGCGAAAACCTCTTGTGGTGCGCGCCCGGCGCCAGCGAGGAAGCAATGTGGGCCGCGCTCGACCGGGCCGAAATCGCCGCGCTGGTTTCCGCTCTGCCCCAGGGCCTCGATGCGCGGGCCGGCGAGCGGGGGGCATCGTTGTCGGGCGGCGAACGCCAGCGCATCTGCCTCGCGCGCGCGCTACTCCGGGAGCCGCGCTTCATGATCCTCGACGAAGCGACCAACGCGCTCGATCGCGACCTCGAGGCGCTCATCCTGCAGCGGTTGTGCGATATGCGAGACCGGTTCTCGCTGCTGCTCGTCACCCATCGGCGCGAGGCGCTGAGCTTCGCCGATCGCGTGGTGAGGCTGTGACCATGCCTTCGCTCCCGCCCCTCCTTGCCACCCTGGCGCGCGCGGTGGGAGCGGAGAGCAAGGCGCCCGATCTGTCCGCAGGGGAGTGGCCCGCGCTTCTCTCGCTCGCCGACCGGCACCGGGTGACTGCGCTGCTGGCGGCAAGCTGCTCGCGCGTGGAACTGCCGGTGCAGGCGATAGCAGCCGACCTGGCACGGCGGCGCTTGGCCAATCAGGCGCAGGAGCGGCGCAACCGCCTGGCACTGATGGAGCTAGCGAAGGCACTGCTCGATGCGGACGTCTGGTTCGTCGTGCTCAAGGGAGCGAGCGTCGCCGAGCGCTACTATGCCACGCCCGCCGATCGCAACGCCGTCGACCTCGACGTGCTCGTCGCCGAGTGCGATCTCGGCCCGGCTATCGACGCGGTGGAGGCGCTCGGATACCATCGATGGGGACCCGCGCGAGCGTTTCAAGGCGTACCGAACGCGGCGCAGCGTGCCGCCGCGCCGGACATCGCGTTCACCCGGCGTGGCGACAGAATCCGGATCGAGCTGCATTGGCGGCTTTCCCGCAACCGGCAGTTCCCGCACTGGCCCACCGATGCCCTCGCCTCGCACGTCGTGCCGCTCGAGGTCGCCGGAGGCTCACTTCCTACGCTCGCGCGCCCTGCCTTGCTGGTGCACCTAGCATGCCACGGATCCCGGCACCTGTGGTTCCGGCTCAAATGGATCGCAGACATCGATCGCGCACTGCGTGCGATGCCCTCGGCCGAGATCGCCGAGGCGTCGCGCATGGCCGGAGATTTGGGCTGCGCGCGCGCCTTCCATACCAGCCTGGAGTTGTCACGAATCTGCTTCGACACGCCCCTGCCGACCTGTTTCGATCCCTCGCAATGCAATGCCGCCCTGTTGCGGACGATGCTGCGCGCACTGAACGATCCGATCGACGTGCGCGATCGCTACGGACCCGGCGACGTGCGCGCCGGTCTTTCGATTGCCTACGGACGGTTTCTGCTTCGTCCCGATGCGGTTTATCGACGCGAGTTGCTGCGCCGGACCTTCGTCGGCATCGAAGAGGCGGAACGCGGTGTGGCGGGAGCGATCTTCGCGCGAGTGCGCCGCAAGGTCGGCCTCGCGCGGTAACCTTGCCGACCCGGACCATTGCGCTGCCTGGGAAAATATTTCAAACCTAAAGCAATGGGAGAGA
>CAMPGP010000090.1 GCA_946885545.1 uncultured Altererythrobacter sp. | reverse complement strand
CCTGCGGGATCGATCCCGACCGCTCGATCCTGTTCAACCAGGCGCAGGTCCCCGCGCACGCCGAACTGCAATGGCTGCTCAACGGCACCGCACGAATGGGCTGGCTCAACCGCATGACGCAGTGGAAGGACAAGGCGGGCAAGAACCGCGAGGGGCAGTCGGTCGCGCTGTTCACCTATCCCGTTCTCCAGGCCGCCGACGTGCTGCTCTACCAGACCACCCACGTGCCCGTGGGCGAGGACCAGAAGCAGCATCTCGAGCTCGCGCGCGACATCGCGCAGAAGTTCAACAACGACTTCGCCAGCGCGGACACGCCGGTATTCGCTCTGCCCGATCCGATCGTACCGCCCGAAGCCGCGCGGATCATGAGCCTGCGTGACGGCCTGGCGAAGATGAGCAAGTCCGATCCGAGCGAAATGAGCAGGATCAACCTGACCGATGATGCCGACACGATCCTGAAGAAGGTCAAGAAGGCGAAGACCGATCCTGAGCCGCTCCCGTCCGAGGCGGCGGGCCTCGGCGGGCGGCCCGAGGCGCTCAACCTCGTGGCGATCTACGGCGCGCTGGCGGGCAGACCGGTCGATGCGGTTCTGGGCGAATTCGGCGGGCAAGGTTTCGGCGCGTTCAAGCCGGCGCTGGCCGAACTGATGGTCGAGACGATCGCGCCGATCACGGGCCGTTTCCGCGCGCTCCTCGAAGATCGCGAGGCGCTCGACGCGATTCTCGCGCGCGGGGCCGCGCGGGCACGCGAGATGGGGGCGCCCACGCTCGACGCCACTTATGCCGCACTGGGGCTCGTCAGGGGCCGCTGAGCGGTGGTCGATTTCGCTGGAGAATCAACGGAGCCGATTGAATTCGCTAAACTTTTGCGAGTCCGTTCATTCAATGGCCATTCAGCCCGCCTCCTTTACAACACGGCTCAACGATGACAGCGTGCTTCCGCCAAGGGAGACGGGCGCGCTTTGCGTTACTCTTTCGAAGAGGATGACACGATGAACACCCAGAAAAGAACGTGGGGTCGCGCGCTTAAACTCGCTGCCGTTCCGGCACTGCTCGCCGGCCTTTCGGCTTGCGCGACGCCGTTCAATGCCGACGTATCCCGGTTTCAGAGCCAGCTGCCCGCACCGCAGGGCCAGACTTTCGCCGTGGTGGCGGACGATCCGGCGCTTGCCGGCGGGCTGGAATTCGCCCGCTATGCCGACCTCGTCGAAGCGGAAATGGCGCGGCTCGGATATACCGAAGCTTCGCCCGAGAACGCGACCCTGCTCGTCCGCTTCGACTACGGCGTCGACAACGGCCGCGAGCGCGTCCGCTCCACCCCGGGCTTCCGCGACCCGTTCTACGATCCGTGGTACGGCTTCTCGCGCCGACCCGTCTACGTCCGCACCCGCCACGGCTACCGTGTCGCCTACGTGCCGACCCGTTCGTGGGGCTACGGCTTCCACGATCCGTGGTTCGGCGGCTCGGACGTCCGCAGCTACACCGTCTATACCAGCGGCATCGATCTCAAGATCGATCGCGCGGCGGACGGCGAGCGACTGTTCGAGGGCGAGGCGCAGGCCGTCTCGACATCGAACCGGCTGCAGTATCTCGTCCCCAACCTGGTCGAGGCGATGTTCACCGACTTCCCCGGCAATTCGGGCGAGACCGTGCGCATCTCGGTCAAACCCGAAGGCGAGAACAGCGTTCGCCGGGTCGACTGACCGGACATTCCACTGGATCACCGAGGAGGCGGGCCTGCGCAAGCAGGCCCGCCTTTTTCGTCTCTGCAGGGTCGCTCTCCCGGCGTAACCGATCCCGAACGGCCTCTTGCGGCATGGCCGGCGAGCGCGCATCTAGCGCTGCGTGGCCATGACCCTGTCTCCCGCCCTCCTGCGCTTTCGCCTGGCCGCCGCCGTGCTGCTCGTGGCCGCCTGCCTGCAGGCAATGGCGCCGGGCGCGTTCGGGTTCGAGCGGCGCCACGGGTCCGCGTTCGACATTTCGACGGTCGAAGTCTCGACGGCTCCCGTTCAGCGCAAGATCGCCCAGAACGAAGTCCAGCGCGTCGAGCCATTCGTGCCGTTCCGGCCCGCACCCCTTCCGCCCGTTTACGTCGACGAGCCGTCGAACGATCGTGCGAGCTTCGGGCTGCCGCCGCAGACCGGGCCGCCGCTGGGGCGGGAGATCGCCAGTCTTGCACTGGCTCCGCGCGCACCCCCGCAGTCCTGAATTCTGCGCCAGCCCGGCCACGCGTCGGGCCGATGAAACTGGACGAATTCAGGTGAAAACATGCAACCGACACAAGACCGGGCGTCTTCGCCCGACGAACGACGCATCGCGATAGAAGTCCTGATCGCGCGCTACCCCGACCTCTCGAAAGGCGATCTCGCGCAGGTGCTGCGCTGGTTCCGCAAGGAGGCGACCGCCTACGAGGTGGCCATGCTGGCAAGCAACGAGGGGCTTGCGGCACCCTATCGCAAGCTGCGTAACGAGCATCTCGACCGGCTCACGCCGAGCGAGAAGATCGCCGTCGGCCTGCTGGGCACGCTCGTGCTGGGCGGCCTGCTGGCGCTCTTCGCGTTCCTGTGACCGGGAGCGGGGCGGGCCGTCCGTGCCCGCCCTGCTTCCCTCGATCAGGCCAGCTTCGCGTGCCCGCCGGTCGAGCCGAAGCCGCCCGCGCCGCGCTCGGTCTCGTCGAGGTCGGCGACCTCGTTCCACGCGGCCTGCGTGACGGGGGCGAGCACGAGCTGCGCCACGCGGTCGCCGCGCGCGATAGCGAAAGGCTCCGCGCCGTGGTTGATGAGGATCACCTTGAGTTCGCCGCGGTAGTCGGAATCGATCGTGCCCGGCGTGTTGGGCACGCTGATCCCGTGCTTGAGCGCGAGGCCCGAACGCGGGCGGACCTGGATTTCGTAGCCCGCCGGAATCGCGACCGAAAGGCCGGTCGCCACCCCGTGGCGCGCGCCGGGGGCCAACGTCACGTCCTCGGCCGAGACGATGTCCATCCCCGCCGCGCCCTCGGTGGCGTAGGCGGGCAGGTCGAGCCCCTGCCCATGCGGCAGGCGCTTGATGCGGACGGGAATTACGTTGCTCATTCGGGTTCGTTCGGCTCCAGTTCCTCGGCGATCCGCCCAACCAGTGCGCGTGCCACTTCGATTTTCGACATGCGGTCGAACGGCTCGACTCCATTGGCGGTGACGAGGTGCACCGCGTTGTCCTCGCCCCCCATCACGTCTCCCGATACGTCGTTGGCCACGATCCAGTCGGCGCCCTTGCGCTTGCGCTTGGTGCGCGCGTTCTCGACCACGTCCTCGGTCTCGGCAGCGAAGCCGATCAGCAGGCGCGGACGATGCTTGTCGCCCGCGAGGTTGGCCAGAATGTCGGGATTTTCCGCAAGCAGGAGGGCAGGAGGCGCGGAACCGCGCTTCTTCATCTTGTGCTCGGCGAAATCCTTGCTGCGCCAATCGGCCACGGCAGCGACCATCACCGCGACGTCCGCCGGAAGCGACGCCTTTACTGCTTCGCCCATCTCGCGCGCCGATTCGACGTCGATGCGGTCGACCCCCGGCGGCGTCTCGAGCGCGACCGGCCCCGCGACCAGCGTCACCCGCGCCCCCGCACTGGCCGCAGCGGCGGCGATGGCGAAGCCCTGCTTCCCGCTCGACCGGTTGGCGATGTAGCGGACCGGATCGATCGGCTCGTGCGTCGGACCGGCGGTGACGAGCACGTGCCGGCCATAGAGCGGCCGATGCTCGGGGTCCTCTTCGAAATCCGGCTGTCCCAAGAGGGGATCGTCTTCCAGGGATTCTCCCGCCGCCCCTTCGGCCCGGCGTCCGATAGCGTCGGGATCGGTCGGCGGGGCGGATGCGGCCTTGCCCTTCGATGCCAGAAGCGCCCCTGCAGCGGCGGGATCTGGCAGCGGCTGATCGAGGTCGGGCTCTTGGGTGAAATCCTCGGGAAGCTCGCTCCAATCCTCCTCGATCTCCTCGTGGCTGCGGCGCGGAGTGCTTCGCGGGATGAGCGACGAGAGCAGGCCGCCGAGGCCGCTCATCAGGCTATCGCTCTCACGCGCGCCCCCGTCCTCCGGCTCGAGTGCCTCGAACGGCGGAGCGACGCTCGCCATGCCGAAGCGCCCAGCGATCGCGTTCCAGATCGCTTCCGGCTCGGGCAGGCGGCCGGGACCGTATTCGCCGCAGGCCATCGGGCCTTCGTCGGGCTCCATCACCTCGACCCCCGCCTCGCGCAGCCAGGCCACGTTGCGCTGCGTGGCGGCGTGCTGCCACATGCGCACGTTCATCGCCGGGACTGCCATGACCGGCTTGTCGGTCGCGAGGATCAGCGTGGTCGCGAGATCGTCGGCGATGCCCGCCGCCATCTTGGCCAGCAGGTCGGCGGTCGCCGGGCAGACCACCACCAGGTCGGCCTCGCGGCTCAGCTGGATGTGCCCCATTTCGGCTTCGTTCTTGAGGTCCCACAGCGTGGTATAGACCGGCTTTTCGGAGAGCGCGGCGAGCGCCATCGGGGTGACGAACTGCTGCCCGCCCTCGGTCACAACGCAGGTCACCGATCCGCCCGCTTTGCGGATCAGCCGCACCAGTTCGCACGATTTGTACGCCGCGATGCCGCCGCCGACGACGAGCAAGATCCGCAGGGGCCCCGAAAGGCTGTCACCGGCCATGGTCGATCGTCCCCGTTTCCATCGGCTTCCCGTGCCACCTGCGCGCGCGATGGTAAAGATTATGCTGGCGAAACCGGCATGGCGCTCTGTAGACCGTGCAGCGCAACGGTGGAGGGAAAGACATGCGGATCGTGCTGACGGCGCTCATTTTCGTGGGCGGATTGTTCTTCTTCGCGACCGGGATCGGGTTCCTGATCGATCCCGTCGGCTCGGGGCAGAGCTTCGGGATTGCGGCGCGCGGGCCGACCGGGATGGCCGCGATCCGTGCCGACATGACCGCGTTCTTCGTGATCGCCGCGGTCTGCATGCTGGTCGGCGCCTGGCGCCGCAACGGCGACCTGCTGCTGGTGCCCGCGGGCCTGTTCGGCGTGGCGCTGCTCGGTCGCATCGTCAGTATGGCGGTGGATGGTACAGAGCCGGGTTTCTGGATGCCGATGGCGATTGAGGCGCTGTGCGTGATCGTGCTGCTGGTCGCGAGCCGCGTGCTGCCGCACCCGCAGACCTGAGGCGCGCTCAGGCGAAGATGTCGGAGTCGATGGCGTTCAGCGCATTGATCTTGGTGCTGAGCATCCTTCGAGAGATCAGGGCGCCGACTGTGCCAAGCATCGCGAGCACACTGAAGATGCCCAAAAAGCCTGCGGCGTCGCCGGTCAGGCTGCCAACGAAGGCGCCTGTGACACCACCGACGATCAGTCCTGCGCAGGCCCATGCGCGCCGCATGGCCCAGCGTGAACCATTCGCCGACATCCGCAACATCGCAGCGCCCGCGACCACTGCCAGCGGCGTGGCGATGAAAAGTCCGAGAACAGAGCCGAATATCACCATCAACATGGCGACCCCGCCGGCTCCTGCCCCACCCGAACCTGAACCTGTGAGGGCAAGCAGAAAGAACGCGACGCCTCCAAGTACTCCGAGAAGCGGCCCGATCAGCAGGGCCGGACCGATCATTGTGCGCAATGCGTGCCCCCAGCGCAAACCCCGTCAGCCGATCCAGCCGAGCGCCATGGCACCGGCCACCGCTCCGCCGCCGAGTGCCGCGGCGAGCACGTAGCCCGGCCAAGTGCGGCGCTTGCGTTCGCGGCGTTCCCACATCAGTTCGATATGCGGCAGCGGCGGCGGTTCGGGCGCGCCGCCCTTCGCCGGGTAGCGGTCCTCAATCCGGCGCACGAGGTCGGGCAGGCGCAGCAGCGTCGACACGTCCTCGCGGATGCGGTCGGCGAGCGCGGCCTCGGGGCCCAGTTCGTCACGGATCCAGCTGCGAACGTAGGGGGCGGACACGTCCCACATGTTGATCTCGGGATCGAGCTGGGTCGCGATTCCCTCGACCATAACCATCGTCTTCTGCAGCAGCAGCAGGTGCGGCTGGGTCTGCATGTCGAAGTCGCGCGTGATCGCGAACAGCCCATCGAGCATCTGGCCCACGCTGAGCTCGCTCACCGGCTTGCCGCGCATCGGCTCGCCCACGGCGCGCAAGGCGGTCGCGAACTCGTCGACCGAGTGGTAGCTCGGCACGTATTGCGCCTCGAAGTGGATTTCGGCGACGCGGCGGTAGTTGCCGGTGGTGAGGCCGTAGAGGATTTCCGCCAGCCACTGGCGCGCGCGGCGGTCGATCCGGCCCATGATCCCGAAATCGATCGCGACGATCGTGCCGTCGGCCTGCACGAACAGGTTCCCCTGGTGCATGTCGGCATGGAAGAAGCCCGCGCTGATCGCCTGGCGCAGGAACGCCAGCACCAGCCGCCGCGCCAGATCGGGCAGGTCGTGGCCCGCGGCGACGAGCGCCTCGCGGTCGGCGATCTTGATGCCGTCGACCCACTCGATCGTCATCACCCGGCCATTGGTGCGATCCCAGTCGACCGAAGGAATGCAGTAGCGCTCGACCCCCTGCATGGCCTCGGCCAGCTCGCTCGCGGAGGCCGCCTCGCGCCGCAGGTCGAGCTCGCGGTTGGTCCAGCGCTTGAAATTGGCGATGGTGAGCCGCGGGCGCAGCCGCGCCGCCTCGCCGCCCAGCGCCTCGAGATGCGCGGCGGCCCATTCATAGGTCGTGATGTCGCGCGCGAAGCGTTCGCGGATGCCCGGTCGCAGCACCTTGACCGCGACTCGCTTGCCGTCGGTCGTTACCGCGCGATGGACTTGCGCGATCGACGCCGCGCCGACCGGCACCGGGTCGATTTCGGCGAACAGCGTGTCGATCGGCTGGCCGAAGCTCGCCGCGATCGCCTGCTCGATCTCGGGATAGGGCACCGGCGGCAGGCTGTCCTGCAGCGAGAGCAGGTTGCGCGCGGCATCCTCGCCGACGATGTCGGGCCGCGTGGCGAGCGACTGCCCCAGCTTGATCGCCGCGGGGCCGATGTCCTGGAACGCGCCGGCATAGTCCGGCTGGCGCGGCTGGAAGGTTCCGAGCCGCGCGATCCGCGCCAGCCGCTGGACCGGGCCCGGCGTGTTCGGATCGGCCTCGATCCCGCGCAGCGCCCCGTGCCGCGCGAGCGTGCGGCCCCACTTGAGCAGGCGCCAGATATGCGTCGCGGGCTTGGTCATATTCTTTGCTCGTCTGACGACGAGAGCGGCACCGGCCCGCTCCCCCACCCGGCCACCCAACGATAGTAACCTGTGGGTGGTCGGGTGGGGGAGCGGGCCGGTGCCGGGCGCAGCGCAATCGCCAGATTGCGCGAATAGACGCCACCAGAATTCATCACACTTTCCACCCGGAGTGGATCGCCACAAGTCCGCCCATGATCGGCTCGATCCGCGTATTGGCAAACCCGGCATCGCGGATCATGCGCTCGAATTCCGGCATCGGGGGGAAGCGGCGGATCGATTCGATCAGGTAGCGATAGCTCTCTTCGTCGCCCGCGATCGCCTTGCCGATCTGCGGCACCAGCTTGTGCGAGTAGAGGTCATAGGCTTCCTTGAACCCCGGCCATTCGGTGGTCGAGAACTCGAGGCAGTAGAAGCGCCCGCCGTACCTGAGCACGCGGTGTGCTTCGGCCAGCGCCTTGTCGATCCGGGTCACGTTGCGGATGCCGAAGGCGATCGTGTAGGCATCGAACATCGCGCGCGGATAGCCGAGCTCTTCGGCGTTCTGGCGCGACCACGAAAGACCGTCGATCCCGCGCTCCATCGCGCGCTCTATCCCGACGTCGAGCATGTCCTGGTTGATGTCGGCCACCGTCACCTCGGCGCCGCGCGCGGCCATGCGGAAGGCGATGTCGCCGGTGCCGCCCGCCATGTCGAGAATGGCCTCGCCCGGCTGCGGCTTCACCCTGCGCACGAAGCGATCCTTCCACAGCCGGTGCATCCCGCCCGACATGGCATCGTTCATCACGTCGTACTTGGCCGCGACGTTGGAGAACACCGCCCCCACCCGCGCGGTCTTCTCGTCGGGAGCCACCTCTTCGTAACCGAAGGAAACCGTGTCGCCGTGTCGTTCGCTCATGCGCGCGGCCTTACGGGCAA
>CAMPGP010000089.1 GCA_946885545.1 uncultured Altererythrobacter sp. | reverse complement strand
CAAGAAGGCCCTCGGTACCGAGGCCGGCTGCCTCCATCGCTTCGCGCCAGCCGACGATGCGCCATTCGCTGAGCGAATATTCCGCCGGGCCTGCGATAAAGCCGATCTCGCGATGGCCCAGCGCGACAAGATGCTCCGTCGCCGCGCGCGCCGCACCTTCGTCGTCCATGGTTATCGGAATGCCCGGGCCGATCTCGTGGGAGCCGATCCGGGCGAAGGGGATGTTGTGTTCCGCCAACAGCCTGCCGATCAACGGGTTGTCGGAGTGCGGCGGGGTCAGGATCACGCCGTCGGGTCGCAGCGAGGCGAGCGTCGCCGCCAGTTCGCGCTCGACGTGGTCGTTGTGGGTGTCGACCAGTTCGAAGATGAGCCGATAGCCGTGCTCGGCGCATTTCAGCATGCCGCCGAGCAGCATCTGGTCGACCCAGTCGCCGCCTTCGCGGCTGCGCCAGTCGGCGATGGTCCGCTCGCGGTCGTTGACCGCAAGAATCAGGTATGAGCGCTTGCCGCTCATCCGCTGGGCCGCGATCGATGGGACGTATCCAAGCTCGTCGATCGCCGCCTGGACCTTCTCGCGCATGGCTGGCCGCACGTTGGGGCCGTCGTTGAGCACGCGGCTGACGGTCTGCAGCGAGACACCCGCCCTCGCGGCGACATGCTTGATGGTGACGGCCTGGCGGCGGCTCATTGTCGGTCCGATCTGTCCAATCTACGCGTGCGGCCCAGGCGCCTGGCGCCTCGGGAGCCGCAGTTCGCATTGTCGGGAGGGTGGGATGTCACTGCGCTGATATCCGGCACCCGCCCGCCAATGCAATCGCCGCTTCAGAAGTCGAACCTCGCCACGAACGTATAGCGGCGGTCGTTGCGGAATGCGGATCGGGTGACCCGCGTGCCGTCGAAGTCGATCACCTGCGAAGTGCGGGTGACTTCGTCGAGCAGGTTCACGCCCTGCACGCCCAGCTTGATGTTGTCGGTCAGCGCGAAGAACACCGAAGCATCGAGTTGCCCCGTCGCCTCGCCGTAGATCGGCGAGAACGGGAAGATAACATCGCGCGGGGTCTGCAGGAACTCCGAGCGCCAATTGTAGGCCGCTCGCGCAGAGAACGGGCCATATTCGTAGAACGCCACGGCATTGACCGTATGCTTCGAAACGCCCGCCAGCGGAAGTCCCTCGGCGAACGGGCTCTGCGCCGCACCCAACGTCGGATTGTTGAATGCCCCCGCATCGACGTAAGTGTAGCTCATCTGGGTCCCGAGCCCGCTCAAAAGGCCAGGCAGGAAGTCGTAAGTCTGCTGGTAGGCGAGCTCGATGCCTTTCAGCCTGCCCTTGTCGGTATTGTAGGGCCCGTTGACGATCACGTCGGTCGTAGCCCCGCTCGGGCTGGTGAACGTGCGCACTTCGGCGCCCTGGTTCACGTTATCTTCGATCTCCTTCATGAACACCGACGCCGTGAGCGAACCGACGTCGTCGAAGTACCATTCGGCCGACAAGTCGTAGTTCCACGCGGCGACCGGCATCAGGAAGCGGTTGCCGGTGAAGATCTGGAACAGCGGTCCGGTCTCCAGCGTGCCTTCGGCGCGCAGGTTGTTGGTGTTGTCGCCGATCCCGCCGCCGCTGCGGTACGCCGCAAGGTCGGGGCGCGAGATGCCCTTCGATACCGCGGCCCGGAACAGCAGCCCGCCGCCCACATCGAGCTTGACGTTGAAGCTGGGCAGCCAGTGCTCGTATTTGAGGTCGGTGTTGTCCTGAACGCGCTCGCCGGTGAAGATAGAAGCGAACTCGGCGAGCCGACCGGGCGACAGACTGCAATAGCCGGCCACGTCTTGGCCCGGCTGGGTATTCGCGCACTTCGCAAGTACGTCCGCTACGGACACGATCCCGTCGTTGTCGCCGGTATTGGCGGGGTCGTCGGGATTGTCGAAGAACAGCGGGGTCGGATAGTCGATCGAGCCGATCGTGCCGACTTCGGTCTCAACATAGCGCAGGCCGATGTTGCCTTCGAGCACCCACCCATTGCCGAACAGGTCGTCGGTGCCGAAGTCGATCCGTGCGTATGCACCGAACGAATCCTCGTCCACATCGGAGATCTCGCCGGGCAGATACGGCGTGCCGGGCACCAGCCCCGCGCGGTTGTAGATCAGCGGGCGGCCTTCGGGGGTGAGGGTGAAGGCGCGAATCTCGCTGATCTGGTCTTCGGTCAGACCGCTCAGATATTCGTCGACCAGATCGTCGCCGCCGAAGAAGAATGCCGCTCCTTCACCCATCGGGATGGGCGCATTCCCGCGCTGGAAATCGTCGTCGAACGGGTTGTAGATGTTGGCGTAGTCGGGGAAGTCCGCGACATAGGCGCCGCCGGGCCCGAAGGCCTGCGGATCGTCGCCGTTCCAGTTGCCGTTCCGCCCGGTCCACGCGGCGCCCAAATTGCTCCAGTTGGAGAAGTTGGTGTTGCGCGTCACGCGGTTGCGATAGGCCCAGCGCGCGCCGAAGCGGGCGCGCTTGAAGAAGCCTTCGCCCACGTCGTACTCGGCGTCCATCCGGAAGCTGTCGAGCGTGCCCTCGTTGCGCACCTGGTTGTCGATGTTGAACCAGTAGTACGAAAGGTCGGGATTGGTGAAGTACGCACCCGGCGATGTATCGGTCTGCGGCTGCAGGAACTGGACCTGCGGGGTCTTGCCCGAATTGTCGATGAAGATGTCGGTGAAGGTCTGCATGGCGGCGATGAAGCCGTCCTCGTTCCGGTCGGAACGGATGTGCTGAACCTCGAAATTGAACGACAGTCTGTCGCTCGGGTTGAGCTGGATGTCGGCCGAGAAATCCTCGGTCATGGCATCGTCTTCGCGCTGGAAGCGCAGCATCTCGGTGGGGATGCCCCTGACGTTGTTGGGCGAATTCTGCGTCAGGGTGATCGTCTGGAACTGGCCGTTCGCGAAGGTCGGCGTGGTGCCCGGCGCGACCAACGGGAACAGCAGGTCGTCGTTCACCTGCGCCAGCACGGCGAATTCGTTCAGTGTCGCTTCGGTCTCGGCCCGCAGGTATTCGAGCGTGACCTTCGCGCTGCCGTCGTTGCTTTCCCACTGCGCGATGCCCGAGAAGGCGCGGCGATCGCGCGTCAGGTCGGTGGTACGCACGCCCGCGCCCTTGGGCACGATCACGCTGCCTGCCGGCGGATAGTTCGTCTCGTTGAAATTGGCGCCGGGCGCGGTAACCCGGATACACGGCGCATCGAGCGTGTCGGCACGGTAGCAGGGATCGGTGACTTGCGATGCGTCGGTCCGCGTCACCAGTTCCTGCTGGGCATAGCCGAACTGAACCCCGAACATGCCCGCGCCCGTCTCGAACGTGTTCGAGGCCAGGACCGAGAAGCCCGGCGACCATTCCTTGGCGAGATCGCCGTAGTTGGCCTCGACCGTACCCGCGAGCTTGAAGCCGGGATTGTCGAGCGGCTTGCGGGTGACGAGATTGACCGAGCCCGAGATCCCGCCCTCGATCATGTCCGCGGTCTGGTTCTTGAACACCTCGACCCGGCCGAGCAGCTCCGGAGATATGTCGTTGAAGCTGAGCGCACGCCCGCCGTTCGCGGAGAAGATGTCGCGGCCGTTGAGCTCGGAACGCACGAAAGTGAGGCCGCGGATGATGACGCCCGAGCCCTCGACCGAAAAGCGGTCGGGATCGTCGCGTTGTTCGAAGCGCGAGATGTTGACGCCGGGGACGCGCTGCAGCGCTTCGGCCACCGAGCGGTCGGGCAGAGCGCCGATATCCTCGGCGGTGATGACATCGACGAAGGTGTCGGCATCGCGCTTGATGTTCTGCGCCGATTCGAGCGAGGCGCGGAAGCCGGACACGACGATGACGTTCTCATCGTCCTCGACCGCTTCGGGGGTGCCGCCCGGCGTTTCGCTCTCGATGCCTTCATCGGCATCCTGCGCAAGCGCGGGCGCACCCAGCCCGAGGCAGAGCGCGAGGCCCGATACGGTTCCGAGCGCGACGCGGCGCACGTCGATACGATTCGCGGAAATCTGGCTGAAGCCCGACAAGTTACCCTCCCATATGCGTATCGGCGGGGCTTCCCCGCTCTTTCACGAACTCGTCATACGTCGCGTTGTGAGCGTTCTCAAGAAAAAAATGAACGTTCACAATTTTGCTATGTCGGGCTACAGCCCTTTTTAGGAAAAGCGCCGGACAAGGCGCGAAGCGTGGCAGGGACGAGGAGCCGGGAATGGCAATCGAGACAATCGTGATCGTCGGTGGAGGCACCGCCGGCTGGATGGCCGCTGCGGTGCTCTCGCGCCTCAAGGCGGGTCGCGAGGTCGAGATCGTGCTGGTCGAATCCGAGGCCATCGGCACCGTCGGGGTGGGCGAGGCGACGATCCCGCCGTTCGTGAACTTCAACAAGCTCCTCGGCATCGACGAGGCCGAAATGCTCTCCGCGGTGCAGGGCAGCTTCAAGCTCGGCATCCAGTTCTCGAACTGGGGCAAGCTGGGCGACCGCTACATCCACCCGTTCGGCGGCTACGGCTACGAGATCGAGGGCGTCTCGTTCCACCACATCTGGCACCGCATGCGCGAAATGGGCGACAAGCGGCCGATCCAGGTCTTCAATCTCGAGACGCTGGCGGCGCACTTCGGCAAGTTCGCTCGCCATCAGGACTATGCGCGCGACGACTTGCCGCCGCTCAACTACGCCTACCATCTCGATGCAGGCCGCTATGCCGCATTCTTGCGCGGCTATGCCGAGAAGCGCGGGGTCGTCCGCCGAGAGGGCCGCGTCGCCGACGTCGCGCTCCACGGGCACAACGGCTTCGTCGCCTCGGTCACGCTCGACGATGGCAGCGAGATCGCCGGCGACCTGTTCGTCGACTGCTCTGGCTTTCGCGGCCTGCTGATCGAGCAGGCGCTCGGCACCGGCTACGAAGACTGGACCCGCTGGCTGCCGTGCGACCGTGCGGTGGCGCTCCCGTGCAATCGCGACGATGGCAGCGAGCCCGCCCCCTTCACCCGCTCGATCGCGCATTCGGCAGGCTGGCAATGGCAGGTTTCGCTGCAGCACCGCAACGGCAACGGCCATGTCTATTGCAGCGAATTCATGGGCGACGACGAGGCGCACGACATCCTCGTCGGCAACCTCGCGGGCAAGCCTACCGCAGATCCCAATTTCCTGCGCTTCACCACCGGGCGGCGCAAGAAGTTCTGGAACCGCAACGTGGTCGCGCTGGGGCTCGCCTCGGGCTTCATGGAGCCGCTCGAATCGACCTCGATCCACCTGATCAACACCGGCATCAACAAGCTGGTTTCGGTGCTCTCTCTCGATGGTGTGACGCAGGTCCAGGAAGACGCCTACAACCGGCTCACCGGCATTGAATACGCGCGCATCCGCGATTTCCTGGTGCTGCACTACAGCGCGACGACGCGCGACGATTCGCCGTTCTGGAACCACTGCCGCACGATGGCGGTGCCCGACACGCTCACCGAGAAGATCGAACTGTTCCGCGCGACCGGGCAGATCTTCCGCGAGGAAGACGAGCTGTTCAACGAAACCAGCTGGACCGCGGTGATGATGGGCCAGGGGATAACTATGGGCGGCCACAACGTCATGGCCGACGCGCTCCCGCTCGACAAGCTGCAGGTCGAACTCGCCGAGATGGAGAAGTCGATCCGCTATCTGGTCGGCACGATGCCGTCACACGGCGACTATCTGAAGAAATACTGCCCTGCGCCCGAGCGCATGCCGGCCGTCACGACGGCCTGACCGGACCCATCGCGGCGGAGCGCTCATGGGAAGGTCTTGGCGCGAATTCGATTGCGCGCCGTTGACCGGGACCCGAAAACGGTATCGAACTGGCGGGCATGAATGATCGCGGTGGGGAGGATCGCAAGTGAGGAACGAGACACGGGGATCCCCGTGACCGCCCCCGACGCATCGGCCGCCGCGCGCCAGTCCGCACGCTTCCTCTACCTCTACGCGCTCGCCGTCGCCGGGGGCGCGGTCGCCTACGTTCCCTTCCTCACCATCCTGCTGCCCGTCAGGGTCACGACCTTGGCGGGGGACGACGCGGTGTCGATCCTCGCCTACACCGCCTTCGCGGGCGCGATCGCGGCGAGCCTGGGCAATATCGCCTTCGGCTGGCTGAGCGACATCACCGGGCGGCGGCGGCCGTGGATCGCACTCGGGCTCGTGCTGTCGTGCGCGTTGCTCGTTTCCGTCCGGACCGCGACCAGCGTGCCGATGCTGATCGGCCTCATCGTCCTATGGCAAGCGGCGCTGAACATGATGCTGGCGCCACTCGCGGCCTGGGCGGGCGACTGCGTGCCCGACCGGCAGAAAGGATTCCTCGGCGGACTGCTCGCCTTCGCTCCCGCGCTCGGCGCCGTCTCGGGGGCGGTCGTGACCGTACCCGACCTGGCTTCGGCCGATGCGCGGCTGGGGCTGGTGGCGGCGATGGTCGCAGCGATGGTGCTTCCCGTACTCATCTTCGGCGCCCCGCGCGCGATGCCGCACCTGATGGAACGGCGCGAACGCGACGCCGACGCGCGTCCGGAAGCGAGCCCCGCCGAGCGCGAGGCGATCGCCCGGATGTGGCTCGCGCGCCTCCTGGTGCAACTCGCCGAAGCGGTGCTGTTCGCCTTCCTGCTCCTGTGGTTCCGCAGCATCGAGCCCGCCTATAGCGACAACGACGCCGCCACCCTGTTCTCGATCGTGCTGTGCGTGGGGGTACCGCTGGCGCTGCTCACCGGGCGCTGGTCCGATCGCACGGCCCGCCCTATCGTGCCGCTCAGCGCAAGCGCGGCCACGGTCGCGTCGGGCCTGCTCCTGATGGCACTCGCACCGACGCTTCAATGGGCGATCTTCGGCTATATCGTATTCGGGCTCGCGAGCACGGTGTTCCTGTCCCTGCACTCCAGTCAGACCCTGCGCGTACTCATGCGGCCGGAGACCCGCGGCCGCGATCTCGGCTTGTTCAACCTGACCAACACGGTGCCGTCGCTGATCATGCCCTGGTTCGCCATCGCACTCGTGCCTGCCTTCGGCTTCCAGGCGCTGTTTCTCCTGCTAGCGACCCTGGCCACTCTCGCCGCGATTCTGCTGTCGCGGCTAACGCGCCGCTAGTGATCGGCGCGATCGACTCGCGGTGTGGCACCTGGTCAGAATATTGACCTTCGCGATAATGCGCACGATACTTCGGAGAATGTTTGAGCGGACTGGTCCAATTTCTTGTAATTGAAGGACCGACTGCGACAGCTGGGGCAACGCGTGAACATCAGGCGTCAAGAGATGTTGGGGGCCACCCTCACTAATGCGGATGAATTTTACCGAGCGTATCGGAAACCGCTGCTCGCCTTCTTTGCACGTCGGCTTGGCTCCGACGCGGATCTGGACGACCTCGTGCAGGAAGTTTTCTACCGGATTTTCATACTGGGGAAGCAGGCCGAGCTAGAGAATCCGCATGCCTACGTTTTTCAAGTGGCCGCGAATTTGATCCGCGACCGCTCACGTCGAATGTCGACGCGGATCAAGGCGTCAAGCCAGCTTGCGTTCGAAAATGAAAATCGCGTTGAGGAAATCTCGCCCGAGCGCGTCCTACAGGGGAAGCAGGCGATCGCCGTGCTGCGGGCGGCGTTGGAAGAGCTTCCCCCGCGCACGCGCGCAGTGTTCGTGCTGCACCGGTTCGAAGGTTTTAAGTATAGGGAAATCGCACGGCGTCTCGGCGTTTCGCCCAGCTCGGTCGAAAAGCACATGATGTCTGCGATAAAACACGTGTTCGCGCGAATGGACAAATCCGATGCCCAGTTCTGATCCTTTGGCCAAGACGGCCGGGCCTACGCCCGAAGACCGCGCGGCGGAATGGGTTGCCCGATTGCGCGCGGAAGATTGTTCGAGCGACGACTGGGAGCACTTTTGCGAATGGCGGTCCGCCGAGAGTGACAACGACGTCACTTTCGCCCGCTATATGGACCGGTGGGCCGATCTCGGCGAACTGGCTGAGGAACCAGAGATCGTCAGGATGCGGCTAGAGGCGATGGGAATCGAGTCCCAGCATGATCGACGCCCTGCTTGGTTGATGCCTTTTGCCGCAAGCATGGCGCTGACGATTGCGACCGGACTACTCGTGGTGACGAATTGGAATGGTGGCACCGAGGAACAAGCGACGCGC
>CAMPGP010000088.1 GCA_946885545.1 uncultured Altererythrobacter sp. | reverse complement strand
CCTTCCGCCCAGCATCGCGGTGGTCACCGGGATCTCGACCAGGTCCGACCAAGCCAGCGGCCGGAACGCGAAGCGCGGCGCCTCGCGCCAGCCGTAGTGATCGTGCGCGACCGGAGCGACGCTGGAAGAATAGGCATAGCCCTGCTCGGCCAACTCCATGTAGGCCCACGGTGTGCGCTGATCGATCGAGAAGCTCGGCGCGCGGTAGCCGGTCACGGCCACTCCTCCCGCATCCTCGATCGTCTTGCGAGCCCGTGCGATGTCCTCGGCGAATTGCTTGCGGTCGAAGGTGAACACCCGCGCATGGTCGAAGCCGTGGCTGGCAAGTTCGTGCCCCGCCTCGACAATCCGCCGCATCAGCGCACCGTTGCGCTGCGCCACCCAGCCGAGGGTAAAGAACGTGGCTTTCACGTCCGCCTCGGCGAACAGGTCGAGCACGCGCAGGACATTGTCCTCCACGCGAAGCGCCAGCCCGTCCCACGCGTCGCGCTCGATCACGTTCTCGAAGGCGCCGACCTGGAACCAGTCCTCGACGTCGACCGACAGGCCGTTGACGATGCCCGCCTGGTCCATCGCTAGGCCGCTGCGCGCGGGGCCCGCCCGGTCTCGATCCAGTCGATCAGCATTCCCAGCACGTGCCGTACCGAGCGCTCCTGCTCTTCGAGCCGCTGCGCGCAGGCATCGATCCGCGCAGCCAGCTCTTCTGCGTTACGGCCGTCGTGCTCGGCGGTGCGCGACAACTCGATGACCGCCTGCTGGAGTTCGGCGATCTGGGCGTCCCTCTCGGCAAGCATGGCAACAAGGTCGGCTTCCGACACGGCACACGAAGGGTCTGGCGCGGCATCGGGATAGGCCGCGTGCTTGACGGGGCCGGGCGCCGCACCGATCCGGGGCATGTCGCTCGTTTCCGCCTTGGGCGAGGCATTGTCGGTTCGCATCTCGGCCAGGACATCGCCAAGCATGGTCGCGTCGATGCGCGTGCGCTGTTCGACTGCGCCGAGCAGAAGCAGCCGCGTCGCGACCTGGTTGACCTTGCGTGGGATGCCGCCGGTCGCCTCGTGAAGGCCGGCAAAGAGCTCGGGATCGAGTTCGGGGTTGCCCTGCCAGCCGACGCATTCGAGGCGGTGGCGGAGATAGGGCTCGATCTCGCCAGGCTCCATCGGCTCGAGATGGTGCGCCGCGATCACGCGCTGGCGCAATTGTTCGAGATCCTGGTGCTCGGCCAGGACCTGCTTGAACTCGGGCTGTCCGAGCAACAGGGTTTGCACCAGCGGGTGCGAACCGAGCTGGAAGTTCGACAGCATCCGCAGCTCCTCCAGCGCTTCCACGCTGAGGTTCTGGGATTCGTCGACCACAAGCATGCACCGGCGCCCCTCGCGCGCTTCCTCGTGCAGGAAGGCCTCGATCGCACCGAGTGCACTCGCCTTGTCGCGCCCTTCGATGTCGAGGCCGAAGCTCTGCGCGACGACGTGAACCAGTTCCTCGCCGTCGAGGTTGCTGGTCACGACCTGGCCGACAGTCATCTGGTTGTGATCGATCTTCTGCATCAGGTGCGCGACGAGCGTGGACTTGCCCGCACCGACCTCACCGGTGATGACGATGAAGCCCTCGCCCTGCGCCATGCCATAGCCGAGGTATGACAACGCCTTGCGGTGCGTAATGCTCTCGAAATAGAAGTTTGGATCGGGGGTCAGCTGAAAGGGGCGACCGGTCAGCCCGTAGAATTCGTCGAACATCGTTTCAAACCCTTCAGAAATCGTATCGCAGGCCGAGAAGCGCGGAGGCCGAAGTGTAGTCCTCGACCGTCGCCTCGCTATCGAGGTGGTCCACCGCAACCGCGGCGCGTGCCGAAAGTCGGCCGGTGATCGAGCGGCGGTAGGCGGCGGATGCGCCGAGCGCGAAGACCTCGCCGTTTGCCGCGAAGCCGCTGTCGATCCAGCTTGCATAGGCGTTCGCATCGAAACCGGCGTTGCGGCCGATCTGCGCGCCGAGGTAGTAATTGACCCAATAGGCTTCATCGACGACGCCGTTCGCGGACGCGAGCACGGTACCCGGCGCGGCGATGAACTTGCGCTGCTGGTATCCGGCGCCGAGGCCGGTGTTGAACCGCCCGAACGTCACACCGTAGCCCGCAGCAATGCCGCGCGACCGGAACACCGCCGAGCGGACCGAACCGAGCACGCCTGCCAGGCAATTGGCGCCCTGCTCCCCGCCGACGCAGCCGGTGAAGTCGCCACTCAATGCGTTGCGTGCCGCGGTGAATCGGGTCGGAAGGTTCGCCAGCGCCGTGTTGAGCAGGCCGCCGAAGCCGGAAACCGTGTCGTAGACGGCAATGTTCACGTTGCTGCGCGATGTAGGCGCCCAGGCGAACGTGCCGTAATATGTCGTGGAATCGTAGCGCCGCCCGACATGCGCCTCGAGCGCGGTTCGCACACTCGGCCGCCACATCACGCCCACATCCCAGATCAGCCCCGAGACATCGTAGGCTATCTGTCGTGGCTGGCTTTCGTCGGTTACAAAGCGGCCATCGGGGCCGAGCACCGGGTTGCCGTCGGCATCGCGAACCGCGTCGCGGCTCGAAACCTCGACATCCTCGTATCCGACACCTCCGACGAAGGCGAGATCGCGGCCGACCGGAGCCTGAACGTCGGCCCGAGCGAAGCGATCTTCCACGCGCTGGTCGAGGTTGGAAACATCTTCCCGCACCCAGCCCCCGCCGACACCGAGGCCGATCGGGAGCGGTTCGCCGGGGCTCGTGCCGGCGTGAAAGCCGGCGACCTGCACGACGCTTTCGTCGAACACGTCGACAGATTGGGCCGGGCTCACAACTACGAAATCGGGGGCCTCGACCCGCGTGTAGCCGATGCGATAGTTCGCATTGACCTCGACGTCGCCAGCACGAGTGTGGAGGTTCGGTCCGGCATAGGCCGAGTAGATCCGGCTTTCGCGGTCGTCTCCGACCAGGGGGTTGAGGGTCGCGCCCCCATTGCCGTCGACACGAGTGCGTGCCGCGAGGGCGCCGCCCTCGATCGTCAGTGCGCGCGGTACGACGGTCGCGTAGCCGCGCGCAACGCCGCTCACCGTATCGGAATCGAGCGCCTCGTCGCCGTAGCCGATGTTGCGTTCGTAGCGCAGCGAAAGTGAGCCGCCGTTGTTGCGACCCGTCACCGCCGCATCGACCCCGACTGCAACCTGGCTGTAGGTGACGACATCGTCGCCCGGCGACAGCTCCGCCACGAGGACCTGCGACGCCTCGATGTACGGTGCCAGCGTTACGCCGCGATCGCTACGCGCCTCGCTCGCTTCTTCGTCGGCGGTCTGTTGCGCCCAAGCGGGATGTGCAAGCGCGATCGCAGCTATCGCGGACGATGGGAAGGCAAGAAATTTCATCGCCTTATTCACCATATCCATAGTAAGTTCCGAACTTTCTGCCGCTGGGGCTGAAATGCGCTGCGTTGAGCAGGAGCCGAACATCCGGGCACCCCGAAAGCAGCTCGACCGCATCTTCCAGAGCACTCTGTCCCGTCGTGTCCGCGCGGGCGACAAGGATCGCCTGGCCCACATGCTTGGCCAGTTCCGCCGCAGGGGACGCCGCGAGCGCCGGTGGGGAATCGAAGATCAGGATACGATTGGGCGCCCCGGTGCTGAGCCGCTCGAGCACGTCTGCGGTTCGGCGACTGGAGAGATACTCGCTGTCGACGTTCGTCTGGTTTCCGGCTGGCAGGACCCAAAGTCCTGGAATATCGGTCCCGATGACCAGATCCTCCGCCTGCACGTGGTCGTTGGCGAGGCAGTCCATGAACCCCGCGCCCTTAGGCAGACCGAACGTCGAGAGAATCGAGGGCTTGGCGAAATCGGCATCGATCAGCAGAACTTCGCTGTCGCGCTCGGCTGCGAGGGCGATCGCCAGGTTGGCGGCGCAGAACGTCTTTCCCTCGCCCGGATGCGGCGAGCAGATCAACACCCTGCGCGACAGGGCGGTGCCTTCGGAACGCGCGGTGTCGAGCACCTGCCGCTTGACGATCCGAAACTCTTCCATCAGCCCGTTGACCGCACCATCGGGCACGATGAGGCCCTGTTCGCGCAGCAACTCGCGATCGACCGGGAAGCGCTTGCCGTGCAGCGCGACTGCGCCGATCTGGCGCTCGATCGTAACCTGCGACGGGGCGACAGCGACCGGCAACACTTCGGGCGCCGCCGGTGCTGCGGGTTGGTCCGCGTGCGGCAGCTCGGGCTGCTTGGCGATATCCTGAACGGGCGCATCCGACTGGCGAACCTTCGCGCGCTTCATCGGCGCAGCGGCCAGCCTGTCCGGGACAGGCGCCGCCTTGAACGGATCGAAGCCGAACGCACCGCTGGCACGCTCGAACAGCGAGCCGGGCCTGTCGTCTTCCTGCTCTCCCCGGTGAGGGACCGGGATCTTCCTGTGTTCGGTCATCTCGCTCTCCTCACCCAACCATGCCGACCTGGACGAACTCGACCGCCAACAGCAGCCCGCACATCCCGACCAGCGAGGCGCAGCCGCCTGCGAAAAGCTTCATCCGCTTGCGCGCAAGGACGCGACCAGCGTCGGTGAGCGTGTGCGAGATCGTGCCGATGACCGGCAGACCGAGCGACCGCTCGAGCTTTGCCCCCGTCGCGAACGTCGAGCGCAATTGGCCGAGCGCGAATGCGACGCCGACGCCCGCGCCGAGCCCCACGATCAACACGCCGATAAGTAGCAGCGGACGATTGGGCGCGGCCGGCGCGCGCGGCGTCGTCGGCGGATCGATAACCTCGAAACTGAATGAACTTCGCTCGCTTTCGACCTGCCCACGAAGGCGCATTTCCTCGCGATCCTGCAGGAGCTCGTCGTACTTCGTCTTGAGCACCTCGTAGTCGCGGCTGATGCGATTGGCCTCTGCCGCGACCGCGGGTTCGTCGGCCTGGTTCGCCATCATCCCGGTCAGATCGGCCTGGAGCGCGGCCTTGCGCGCCATCAGCGCCTGCACGTTGGCATCGCGTTCGGCACGGATCGCGACGAGCGATGTATATGCCGGGTTCGCGGAGCCCGAGGCGTTGGGGCCTTCGCTCGCCGCCTGGCGCTCGAGAAGTTGTATCTGGCGCTGCAGCGCGGCCACGTCGGGATGATTGTCGGTGAGGCCTCGCGACTGCATGCCGGCGAGTTGCGAGCGTGCTTGCATCAGCGCACCGCGCGCGCCGCCGCCTTCGCCCGCTGTAACGAGGGTTCGGGGCGTCCCCGCAAGCTGGCCGTTGATAGCTGCCAGGGCGCTCTGCGCTGCAGCGAGATCGGCATCGATCCCGCGCATCTCCGCGCGCAACTGCTGAACGCGAGCGGATAGCGTAGCGGTTCCTCCGATGAGTTCGGGATACTCCGCCTCGAATGCCAGACGACGCTGTTCCGCCGCTTCCAGCTCGCGCTTGCGATCCTCCAGTTGCTGGTCGAGAAACACGATCGTCTCGGCGACCTCCCCGCGGCTGCCGGCGATGTTCTCTTCGCGGAAGATGTCGATCATCTTCTGGACCACATCCTGCGCCAGTTCGGCGTTTTCCGCATCGGACAGGCTCGACTTGCCGACTTGCGCGGTGATTTCGAAGAGATTGTCCTCGGTGCTGACCACCTTGACGCTCTCGGCAAGGCTCGCGACCGTCCGTTCCATCTGGGCTGGCGAGGTCACGCCCTGGCCAAGCTGGGTCGATCGCACGACCTTCTCGAGGTTCATCGAGCTGGCGAGCGTCTTGCGCACGCGTTCAATCTCGTCCTTGCCCGCGTTCGCGATCTCGAGCTGTTGCGAGAGCACGTCGTCGAGCTGCACGAAAACGCGCGCCTTCGATTCATACGTGTTCGGGATCATGGCCACGGCGAACCAGCCGAGAATGCACACGCCCCAGGCGACGGCCAGCACCAGCCAGCGCCGGTGCCATGCCGAATGCAGCGCCGCCTGCAGTTCCTCGAAGACCTCGTTCATCGCTTCGGCACCTTCTTCAGAACATGCTTTCGGGGATGATGATCACGTCGCCAGGGTGCAGCATGACGTTGGCGCGGCTGTCGCCCTCCTTAAGCAGGTCGCCGAGCCGCAGAGCATATTCACGCTGGCGGCCGGCCTGCTTGTCGAAGCGGATCAGCTTGGCGCGATTTCCTGCGGCGAATTCACTCAGGCCGCCGACCGCGATCATCGCGTCGAGCACGGTCATGTTGGCGCGGTAGGGAATCGAGGCCGGCTGCGCGGTTGCGCCGACGACGCGAATCTGCTGGCTGAAGGTGCCCGCGAAATTGGTTACGATCACCGAGACCAACGGGTTTTCGATATATTGAGAAAGCTGCAGCCGGATGTCTTCCGCCAGCATCGCCGGAGTCTTGCCGACCGCGGGCATGTCGGTGACGAGCGGGGTCGTTATGCGCCCGTCGGGCCGAACCTGGATTTTCTCCGCGCCAAGCTCGGGATTGCGCCAGACGTGGATCGTCAGCTCGTCGAGCGGGCCGATCACATATTCCTCGCCCGGTCCTTCCTGCATCGCCACGAACGAAGCCGGCGGCAGTTCGGTGCCGCCGCCGCTCGCGCAGCCTGCGAGAGATAGCGCCGCCAGCGCGCTGGCCGTGAGGGAAAGTCGGGCGGTGGGCATCGATACGCGTCCTTGCCGGTTTCGGGCGGGCGCACTTTGCGGCAGGGAGGAGCGACCTCGCCTGTCCGCACCCGCGGTTCACAGGCGCTCTTCCTCGCTGAAAAGGGTGAACATACTGTTAGCCTTTGCCGCCCGATTGGGCGCAGTCCCACGGCGGGACGGCGTGCGGCAAAAGGTTAACGCGGCCCGGCGCTAGACGAGCAACTGGCGCGCCGGGCCATGGCCGAGGAAATCCGAAGGCGAGGCGGTCGCGCCATAAGCTCCGGCGCAGAACACCGCGACCAGATCGCCGACGTCGGCGCGGGGCAGGTGCGCCTGGTCGGCCAGCCGGTCGAGCGGGGTGCAGAGGCAGCCGACGACGCTCACCTCCTCCTCCGGCGCCGCGTCGAAGCGGGTGGCGACCGCCAGCGGATAATTGCGGCGCACGACGGTGCCGAAATTGCCCGAGGCAGCCAGCTGGTGGTGCAGCCCGCCATCGGTGATCAGAAAGGTGTGCCCGTGGCTCACCTTGCGATCGACGATCCGCGTCAGATAGACTCCAGCCTCGCCCGTCAGATAGCGGCCGAGCTCGATGTACAGCTCGGTCCCGGCAAGGCTCGCAGGCAGGCTAGCGAAGCGCTCTTCCAGCGCCGCGCCGACCGCAGCGATGTCGAGCGGCGCGTCGCCGTTGAAATAGGGGATGCCGAACCCGCCGCCCATGTTGAGCTTGGCCAGCGGTGCGCCGATCTCCCCCGCCAGCCGATCGGCGAGCGCGAGCACGTTCGCCTGTGTCTCGGCGATCGCCTCGGCGTCGAGCGCCTGGCTGCCGGTGAAGATATGCAGCCCGCACCATTCGGCCCCGGCCGTCACGATCTCGCGCCCCAGCGCGGGCACGCGCTCCTCGTCGATCCCGAACTGCTTGGCCCCGCCGCCCATCTTCATGCCCGAGCCGCGCAGCTCGAACGAGGGGTTCACCCGGATCGCCAGCCGCGGGCGAATGCTCAGCCGCTCGCCGATCGCCAGCGCCCGGCGTGCCTCTCCCTCCGATTCGAGGTTGATCGTGCAACCTTCTGCAATCGCTCGCTCGAGCTCGTCGTCGCGCTTGCCCGGTCCGGCGAAGCTGACCAGCGAAGCCTCGATCCGCGCCGCACGCACCATCGCCAGCTCGCCCGCGGAGGCGACGTCGAACCCGTCGACCAGCCCGGCCATTTCCTCGAGCACCGGTCGCCAGGGATTGGCCTTGATCGCATAGTGGATCTTCAGCCGCGCAGGCATCGCCGCGCGCAGCGCCGCGACCCGCCCGCGCAGCATGTCGCGCGAATAGGCGAACAGCGGAGTCGTACCCGCTTCGGCAACCAGGTCGCTCGCCTTGCGCCCGCCGATTGCCAGTTCGCCGTCGATCGCGGAAAAGCCTGCGGGAATGGGTCCGAGCGGCTTCATGCCGTCAGCCCCTGCGCGATGGCCGTGCGGTCGAGCTTACCGTTGGGATTGGTCGGTATCGTCTCGCGCCAGTGGATGGTCCTGGGTTGCATGAAATTGGGCAGGTCCTTC